>JALOTT010000474.1 GCA_025457745.1 Verrucomicrobiota bacterium | reverse complement strand
CTTTCATCCGACAAACCGATTTTGAGAATTCGTGCTGACCAATGATGACGCCAATTTGGTGCAGGCTATGTAGTGTTATTTATACGCGGACATGTAGCGCCTCGACTGACCCCGTTTCTCAAGGCTGCGCCTCGGCTGATATTTTCTCCGTGAACTGTCAATGATCAGTAGAGGGGTGAATGTCCAGTAACTTTCCCGCCAACCAATAACTCAAATGCGCATCGCCGTCACAGGAGCTTTCGGATATTCGGGCCGTTACATCGCCCAACGTTTGCTCGCGTCCGGGCATGAGGTGTTGACGCTCACGAATTCGGTCAGCCGGGAAAATCCGTTTGGCGAACAAGTTCGCGTCGCGCCGTTCAATTTCGACCGGCCCGAACTTCTCGCCCAATCGCTGCAAGGCGTGGAAGTTTTGATCAACACTTACTGGGTGCGGTTCGATCACAAGCTGTTTACGCACGCGCAGGCGGTCGCGAATACGCGCGTGCTGTTCGCTGCGGCCAAACAGGCGGGTGTGCGCCGGGTTGTCCACGTCAGCATCACGAACCCGGACCTCCATTCCGACCTGCCGTATTTCAAAGGCAAGGCGGAGTTGGAGCAACGCCTCCTCG
Source organism: Verrucomicrobiota bacterium (assembly GCA_025457745.1). Lineage (GTDB taxonomy): Bacteria > Verrucomicrobiota > Verrucomicrobiia > Limisphaerales > JADLHS01 > JALOTT01. Next base: position 2,475 of record JALOTT010000474.1, on the reverse strand, counting down.
CTTCCGGTTTGTCTTACTGCATCCTGCGGCCCACGGTTTTGTTTGGTAAGGAGGACGTGCTTATCAACAATATCGCTTGGGCGCTCCGGCGTTTGCCGGTCTTTGGGGTTTATGGCAAGGGCGATTACCGGTTGCAGCCCATCTACGTGGACGACTTGGCGGCAGCCGCGGTCGAAAAAGCGGCGCAAACCAAAAACGAAATCGTGGACGCCATCGGGCCGGAAACATTCACCTATCGCGGGCTGGTCCAGATTATCGCGGAGAAACTCGGCCTCAAGCGCACCATCGTCGGCGTACCGCCCTCGGTCGGTTATTGGACTTGCCGGTTGATCGGCTTGCTCGTGCGCGACGTGGTGGCGACGCGGGAAGAGATTCGCGGGTTGATGGAGAACCGGTTGGTCGTGGACGCGCCGCCACTCGGAAAAACCAAATTGAGCGAATGGATGGAGAAACACAAAGACACTCTGGGCCGCCATTACACGAGTGAAATGCGGCGGCGAATTGACCGGACCTCCGGCTACAAGTCGAACTGAGCCAACAAGTTTGTAGGACAGGCGTCGCGCCTGTCTCCGGCTTTTTGATTCTCCACCCGAACGCCGAGAGAGGTTCTACAAAGATGGAGACAGGCGCGACGCCTGTCCTACGGACCCAACCACGCGCCTCCGGCGGGTGCAAACCAGGTCGCCGCGGCTGATTCGGCAACTGGGTTGACTTTGGATGCTGGACTCAAGACTTTGGACGGACGACCATGCCGATTTACGAATACGAACTTTGTGAAGGCAACTGCGTTGTCTGCGGCGGGAAGTTCACCTTGAACCGCCCCTTGTCGGCCAAGCCGTTGACGCATTGTCCGGCCTGCAAGAAGCCCGTGCGTAAGATCATTTCCGCCTTCAACACCCCCACCAAGCTCAAGCCCCTCTCCACAACCGACGCCAAGAAAGCCGGTTTCCAGGTTTACAAACGGCTCGGCAAAGGCGAATACGAGCGACAATGAGTGGCGGCAGGCGCAGCCCCGGCCCTTCCGAGGTTTGCTGCGTCGGCATGGCTTGCATTTGGGAGATGATCAGCCTGGCACAGACACGCGAGAATCGTTTGCGGAAAAACATTGCCAGCCGCCCGCGTCTTTGGCTTCATCTCAGCGTGCCTCAAACGGCAGACCATGCGAGAACCATAACGACGAGCCGTCGCCGGGTGAATATTTTATACTCCGGCCAGGTTCAGGGGGTGGGTTTTCGTTACACGGTCAGGAAGGTGGCCGCCGGATTTGAAGTGACTGGCACGGTCAGCAACCGGCCGGATGGTCGCGTGGAACTGGTGGCCGAAGGCGACCGCGCCGAGTTGAACGCCTTCCGGCAGGCGATTCGCGACGAGGGCCTGGATCATTTCATCCGGGACGAGCAGGTGGATTGGAGCGAAGCGCAAGGCGGTTTGCGCGGATTTGAGATTTCGAGATAGAAAACCGAATGAAGTTTGCAATCATAGCCGACATTCACGCCAACTTGGAGGCGTTCCAAGTGGTGTTGGAAGACATCAAACAGCAGAAGTGCACGCACTATGCCTGTTTGGGCGATGTCGTCGGCTACAACGCCAACCCGAAGGAGTGTTTGGACATCGTCCGCCAGATGGATTTCCCGGTCGTGAAAGGCAATCACGATGAGTATTGTTCCACTGACAATGCGCTCGACGGTTTCAATCCCGCCGCCGCCGCCGCCGTGGATTGGACGCGCAAACAACTCAGCGACGACGACCGCGCCTGGTTGCGTGACCTCAAATACCAGCGCATGGTCACAAGCTTTACCATCGTCCACGCCACGCTGGATGCGCCGCAACGCTGGGGCTACGTGTTCGACAAACTCGCGGCGGCAGCGAGTTTCACCTACCAGAACACGCCGATCTGCTTCTTTGGTCACACGCATGTGCCGGTGGCGTTCATGCGCGACAGCGTGGTGCGCGGCGGGACGTACTCGAAGTTCAAGGTTGACGCGGGCAAGAAATACTTTGTGAACGTCGGCGCCGTGGGCCAACCGCGCGACAACAATCCCAAGGCCGCCTACGTGGTTTACGACGTGGACGAAGGCACGATCGAGTTGCGCCGGTTGGAATATGACATCGCGAAGGCCCAGAAAAAAATCCTGGCCGCCGGGCTGCCGGAGCGGCTGGCGGAACGGCTCGCCTACGGAAGGTAGAATGAAAAATGAAGAATGAAGAAAAGGCCGGCGGTGACCGGCGCCGCCATTCTTCATTCTTACTTCTTCATTCTGCATTTTGAAAATCCTCATCCTCAAGCCCAGTTCGCTCGGCGACGTGGTTCAGGCGCTGCCGGTATTGCGACTGCTCAAGCGGCATCTCCCCGAAAGTGAGGTTCACTGGTGGATTGATTCCGCTCTCGCCCCATTGCTGGAGGGCGATCCCGATCTTGCCGGGGTCGTGCGCTTCGAGCGGCGACGGTGGGCTTCGCCGGTTCACTGGCCGGAA
>JALOTT010000473.1 GCA_025457745.1 Verrucomicrobiota bacterium | reverse complement strand
GGGGTCCGTCCCCTATTGCTCTTCCCGTGCGTCTCCATGGAAGTGTTGCAGTTTTTTTGGAACGGGCCATAATCCCTAGTCTTCACGAATTGACATCCGTCAGCGGCTCCCGACCGCTCGCGACCGAGCCCTTTCTCATTCGATCAACAACAACCAATCCTCATCCGCCGGTTTGGGTCGCGAGGGAACCAGGCCAGACGTGATCGCACTCGCTTCACCTACAAACGCACCGGTGCGCGGATCGAACCAGCGACCACGAGGGTTAGGGGCGAGCGGAGCGCCGATGTGAATCTCTCTGTTCGCATTCCCGCGCGGCAAGTAGATCACCCATGTATTCCCGCCGATCATGCCCGCTTGTGGTGGCGAAACGTCGGTCTGAGTTGGCAGCGGCTTCGGTTTGCCATCCACCCGCAACGCGTCACGCCGTGGTTCCAGCTTCCACCATGCAAGCGAGGTGAGTAGCGTCCGCGCGTGGCCGATTTGCGCCGAACCGGGGAGCTGCATCGCTTCGCGCCAAGGCACTGGCCGTGAATCGGTGAGCTTGCCGGTTTCGCCTTCGGGATCGGAGCGATCAAGGAATTGCCACAGCCCTTGCACGCCATAGCCGTAGCCAGCCGCACCGTTGAGGAAGGCCGTCCACACCTGCCAGCGTGCGTGGTAGGCCGAGTCGGGATCGGTCGCCACTTCGTAGAACGCTTCGGAGCAAAACACCGGCACGGCGGGCTGGAGCGCGCGGTTCCCGGCCAGGCGCGTGACGATGTTGCACATGCGATCGAGGGATTGGCCGGTTTGCAGCCAATGATGATCGAGCCACGGCTCCTCATGAAACGGGCGCGAGGACTGGACGTTGTGCGGGAATTTCCACCTGGTGCCTCCGCTGGGATGAATCGAGAGCGGGCGCCGCCAGGGATTGTGCCGCTGCATCTCCGCGCCCAACGCGCTCAAGTCGGCGTGCGTCCAGCCGCAATCCTTGAAGACGTACTGATATTCGCCGGACACACACCACAGGGCGTTGAACGCGCCGTAGCGCACCGCACAATAGGCGCTAAGGCGGCGCGCGTCCTCCGGCGAGAACAGCCCCCTCTTCGTTTTACCCCACCACATCGTTGGCGTGGCCGCAACAAATCCGTGCTCCCACAAGACCCGCATTCGGCGGTCCAAGTGTTGGAAGTAGTTCGGATTGAGTTTCGCCGGGTCGCGCTCGGAGAAGGCGTACCCGCCCTCGTTGCGGTGCGCTTGTCCGTCGGGATAATCGCCGTAACCGTGAATGAGTTGCATCAGCACGGCGGTGAACCCTTTCGCCTTACGGTCAGCCAAAAACTCGGTGAACGGCCCGGTCCCGTCGGTTGCCAAGCCGCAACGCGCGGTGTTGCCGGCCCACAGCGTGTCGGCCAGCAGTAAGAGCGGCATGCCATCGGCATATTCGAAATGCCTGCCGTCGGACGCAATGCGCACTTGGCCGCGCAGGTTCGGGTTTCCCTGAATTTGGTCCGTTTGCGGCGCGACAACCTCAATACGGCCCGAGTGGCCGCTCAAACCACTATCCGCAGATTCAGTCCGCCAAAACCACACGCCGGGCCGTGGCAGCGCCGTGCGGACCACCCAGCGTCGGCCTCCATCCCAAAAGCCCTCGACTGTCAGCGCCTCAGTGCCGCCTTCGCGTTTGAACTCTGCGCGTACGGGGAACTCCCACCACGGATGGTCGCGCTCGGCTGTGAAAACCATCTCGTGCGGCTGCCACGCCGACAGCACTGCGGCAGCTACAGCCGCTTCGGTTAATCCGGCGAACAGCACCAGTCCCAGTGCTACGCGGATCCCGCGCTGGTGCTTGAACCGATTTGCATGAATGCAGACTGCGAGCGTCTCCTCAACAAAAGCCTTGTGCCTGTGCATCTCATCCTCCGCTTGTCCGCCTACTGCGCGTCCAACCCCTCGTACGTTTCACTCTCGTGCTGGGCATCATCCCACATGCACGGCCAGTCGACTCCGGTGGCAATCACCGCGCGAATGGGTGCATTCTGCCGTCGTTCAAAGTGACCTGTTTCGGCCGCGGCCGCGGGCGCAGTCAGGGCGACCACCTGGAGTAATGTCCGCATGATGACTCGCATCGAGTGTCTCCTGAGGTTCTGTCGGGAGTCAGAAAGGTCGATAGATGCCCGGCATGGGAACGGCTTGGTCGTAGCTGCCGTACTCATCAGGCTGCACGGGAGGAGCGGCGTCCCAAGCGAGACGCTTGGGGAACAAATCTGGCCCGTTCGCCGCCAATTCGTCCCACTTGACGACCTGGCCGCTGTAGCTGGCCTCGCGGCCAAGGACGGACGTGAAGCTGCTGGTGGCGCCGAACCAGCCTTCGTTGTAGGGCTTATCGTTCCAGATCGCATCCAGCAAATCGGCGTGCTCCTGGAGATACGGGCTGAGCACCTCTTCCCTTCGATCCCGCACGTTGCTGATGCGGATCTTTCCCAGCAGATCGACGACGGTCTTTTCGGTGTGAATGTGTTCGGTCATCGGTGCCCAGCAATTGTTCATCTGTCGGCACTGGCTGTACATCTTCGTGCCGTCGGCGTAGGTGTATTCATGGAAATGGTGATCGAAGTCGGTTCCGTACATGCCTTCTCGCGTCATTTCGCCGCGAGTCACCTGACGTCCACCCATCCCGTTCGCCTCGACGGGATGACTCTGCATCGCCCAATCCATGACGTCCAACTCATGGCAATGTGCTTCCACCAGGCGTCCGCCGCCGAGCCAATCGAAGCAGCGCCAGTTGCGTATCTGATGCTCCATCTCGGTCGTGCCGGGCCTGCGGGGATTCCCGCCACCCCAGGCCGTCATATTGCAGTAGCATCGCAGGAATTGAATCTTCCCCAACTCGCCGGCGTGGAGCTGCTTCATCGCGTCCAGATAGCTCTGCATGTGCCGCCGAAAGAGGCCGACGCCGACTTTGATCCCTTTCTCGTCGGCCAGCTTGTTGGTTTCCAGCAGCGAGCGGAAACCACCGGCATCAACGCAGCACGGCTTTTCCATGAACACGTGCTTGCCTGCTTCGATTGCCGCCCGGTAATGCAGCGGGCGGAATCCGGGCGGCGT
>JALOTT010000103.1 GCA_025457745.1 Verrucomicrobiota bacterium | reverse complement strand
TTTTCATGCGGCGAATTTTATCAGCACCTTTTTTCCAAGACGACGGATTTCGTCATCCTTTTGTCATTTTTTTCCCTGAGTTACCGGAGATGCCCATTAATCCCTCGGCCTCGACGCCGTTTGCGCAGGGCAGCATCATTCCGTTTGACTCGCACAGCAACACCAACTTCCCGCTGCAAACGCTCAACGAAGTTTTCAAAGCCCACCGCTACCGAACGAATTTCCCCGGCTTGGCTGGCAAAGATTTGACGCCGCGCGGCACGATTGAAACCTACACCGGCGCAGCCACGGACACCGCGGGTCTCGGCCTGCCGGACGTGTGGGTGCGAGGGCACTTCGGCACGCTCTCCGCCGTCAGCACCAACAGCGACTACGATGGCGACGGCTTGACCGACATTCAGGAATACACCTACGGCCTCGATCCGACCGCGTGGTCTTCGGCTAACAATGGCATCCCCGACGGTTGGGCGTTGCGCTACGGCTTCGACCCCACGCTCGCGTCCTTCGCGAATCTCATCAACGCCAATGGCAACACCACGCTGCAAAATTACATTGCTGACCTCAATCCCAACAACGCCGCGTCGCGGTTGGCGTTTACCGGCATGTATGTCGCCGGCAGCAACGTCACCCTCACCTGGATCGGCGGCAACAACGTGTGGCAATATCTTGAATGTTCGCCCACGCTCGCCTCGAACCAGTGGGCGACCATTTTCACCAACACGCCGCCGACACCCACGACAAATATGGTCATTCACTCCGGTGCAGCGGCTGGCTCGAACCTGTTTTATCGCATCAAAGCAACGAGATGATCATGCCGAAGTTTTCAGCCAAATTGTGCCGACGGTTCATGTTCGTGCTAGGGGCGGCGTGTCTATGGCCGGCCACAAAGAGTTTTGCGGTGGACTACAATATTTTATTGGGCCGTCCCACGGACAAATCCATCGCCGTGAGCCTGCTTGCGAGCAACGATCTGCAAATCTATTTCGAACTCGGCTCGCAATCCGGCAGCTACACCAATCAAACGGCGACGATGGCCGTGACTAACGGTATTCCATCAGTGACAACTTTCGCCGGGTTGCAGCCGAACCAAAAATATTTTTACCGGGTGCGCTACTCGACGAATGGCGTCGCGCCGTTCAGCGCAGGCGGCGAGGCGTCGTTCCGCACGCAGCGGGCACGCGGCAGCACGTTCGTATTCGCCATCGAAGCCGACCCGCACAATCGCGACAACGACCCCGGCGTATGGGAGCTTTGTCTCACGAACATGCTCGCCGATGCGCCGGACTTTCTGTTCGACCTCGGCGACACGTTCATGGAAGAGAAGCTGGCCAACACGAACGCCTACTGGCTGACGCAACCCGGCATCATCGAACTGCACAAGGAAGTTCGCAACCTGCGCTTCGGGCTGGTCGGACATTCGCTGCCGCTGTTTCTCGTGGATGGCAATCACGAGGCGGAAGTCGGATGGCGGGTCACCAACACCAGCAGCTCCGCCGTCTGGGGCGCGCAGGCGCGACAATATTATTTCCCCGTGCCCGTCCCTGCGGCCGGCGGATTCTACTCCGGCGCGATGAACAATGATCCGTTCATGCTCACGCCGCGCGACGCCTATTACGCCTTCGAGTGGGGCGACGCCTTGTTTGTCTCGCTCGATCCGTTCTGGTTCACGACGCCCAAGCCCGGCAACGACGGCTGGGGTTGGACGCTTGGCACGAACCAGTATTACTGGCTCAAACAGACGCTGGAGAACAGCACGGCGAAATTCAAATTCGTCTTCGCGCATCACCTCGTCGGCGGGTTGGGCGGCGCGGTAGCGCGAGGCGGGCTTTCGTTCGCGTCGTGGTACGAGTGGGGCGGCTACAATACCAACGGCACTTACGGCTTTACCTCGCAGCGCCCCGGCTGGCCCGCGCCAATACAGGATTTGCTGCTGACGAAAAACGTGCAGGTGTTTTTCCACGGGCACGATCACCTGTTTGTGAAAGAGGATTTTCGCCTGCCCGGAAATTCCAACGGTGCGCCAAACCTGATTTATCAAGATGTCCCGCAGCCCAGTCGGTTGCCGGGAAATACAAACTCCGCCGTCGGCTACGGCTACACTAACGCGGGGCAGGTTCTCATCGCCAGCTCGGGCCATCTGCGCGTGACCGTTTCCCCGACCAATGCGCTGGTGGAATACGTCCGCGTCTATCTGCCCTCGAGCGAAAGCGCGGGCAAAATCAACCGCATGGTCGCCTACAGCTACAACATCCCAGCGCCGACAAACCCGCCGCCAGTGTTGGCGGGCACAATGCTGAACAACAGACGCATACAACTTTCCATCGCCGGCACGCCCGGCCAGGCTTGCACCGTCCAAGCCTCGACGAATCTCATCAACTGGACGAACGTCTTCTCTACCAACGTCACCGCCGCGCTGGTGTTTTGGAGCGACGGCGAATCCACAAATTTTCCGAGCCGCTTCTACCGCGTGCTCGGCAGCCAATGAAACAAATCCTTTCCATCCTGTTCGCGCTCGGTTTTGTCGCCGTTGCAGTCGCCGCGCCGCCCAATTTCATCGTGATTCTTGGCGAAGGCTCGGGCTGGACGAGTTCATCAGTGCAAATGGACGACCGCAATCCCGCCTCGAAGGGCACGGGCGTTCGCACGCCGAACCTCGAACGCCTCGCGGCGGCGGGCATGAGGTTTTCCGATGGCTACGCGGCCTCCCCACGATGTACGCCGTCGCGCGCGGCGCTGTTCACCGGCAAAAGCCCGGCGCAGTTGCATATGACCTTTGTGAACGAAGGCAGACGTGACAGCGCGGGCGAGGTCAGCGGGCGCGTCCTCACGCTAAACGCTTCCACGGAATTGCCGGCGGCGGAAATCACCACCGCGGAATTTCTCAAGCGCGCCGGCTACGCGACAGCACACTTCGGCAAATGGCACGTCGGGCGCGTGAGTCCCAGCCAGCACGGTTTCGACGAGAGCGACGGCGCGACGGGGAACGGCGGCCCGGACAACGTCGCCGCGCCGAATCCGAAACAGGCGCTCGCGATGACCGCGAAGGGAATTGATTTCCTGGAGCGGCAAGTGAAGGTGAGCAAACCGTTTTATCTCCAGTTGTCGTATTACCCGAATCAGGCCGAGAGGGGCAAACCGCAACGCCGACCCGAGCCCACCGACGACGAGACGTTGATAGTGGACCAAACGCTCGGGCAGTTACTCGACGCTGTCGGGCGGCTCGGGTTAAAGGGCAATACTTACGTCCTCTACACGACCGATCACGGCACGCCGGGTCGCAATCCGCCGCTGACCGGCGGCAAGGGCATGGTGTGGGAGGGCGGCTTGCGCGTGCCGTTCATCATCGCGGGGCCGGGAGTGAAGGCTGGTGCGTGTTCACATGTGCGCGTGAGCGCGACGGATCTTTTTCCGACGTTTGCCGAATTGGCTGGAGCGCGCGAACCGTTGCCTGATGGCATCGAAGGCGGAAGTTTTGCCGACGTGCTGAAGAACGGTGGCGGCGGCGCGGTGAAACGACCGCGCGAGGAGTTCGTCGTCCACTTCCCGCATTACGACAAGGACGCCATCGGCCCGGCCTCGGCGATCTATCTCGGCGATTGGAAGCTGATACGCCCCCACGAAACGGGCGCGGTGAAGCTGTTCGATGTGGCCAAAGACCCGGGCGAGCGGCGTGACCTCGCGCGTGAATTGCCGGACAAGGCCAAGGAACTTGACGCGCGGCTGACGGCATATCTCACCGCCATGAACGCGCAATTGCCCAAGCCCAATCTAAATTACGATCCCATCAAGCCGACGGAAGTGAAACGCGGCGGCGGGAAACGAAAGGAGACCCCATGAAGTTTTACCTGGCGCTCGCAATCCTGCTCGCCGCCAGCGTTGCGCTGGCAGAGGATCATTTCGTTTTCACAATCACCGCCGACTCACATCTCGACGACCACACCGACCGGGTTTTTTACCAGCAAACTTTGAAACGGGCGGCGGCGGACAAGCCCGTATTCCACATTGATCTCGGCGACACCTTCATGTCCGAGAAGCTCACGAATTGCGCCGTGGCCGCACAACAATATCTTGACCAGCGTCGCTACTTCGACTTGCTCGGCACGACCGTGCATCTCGTTATCGGAAATCACGATGGGGAGAGCGGGCGTTATCTCGATGACACGACCAACAAACTCGCCACTTGGTCGCGCGCGATGCGGCTGCGCTACTTTCCCGAACCACTCGCGCCGGACGGACGGAATTACTATGCGTGGTCGCACAGCAACGCGCTGTTCGTCGTGCTTGATCCGTTCTGGTTCACACCGCGTGCACGGCGGAACGACGACAACTGGCATCGCACCCTCGGCAAGGCGCAATACGACTGGCTCAAGCACTCGCTCGAAGCGGGCGAGGCGAAGTTCAAATTCGTGTTTATCCATCACCTCGTCGGCGGGGCGGATCGGCAGGGGCGGGGCGGGAGCGAAGTCGCGCCGTTCTACGAATGGGGTGGCAAGAACGCCGATGGCTCGGATGGATTCGCACAGCATCGTCCCGGCTGGACGGCGCCGATTCATCAACTGCTTTTGACTAATCATGTCAGCGCCGTCTTCCACAGCCACGACCATCTTTACGCGAAGCAGGAGCTGGACGGCATCGTGTATCAGGAAGTGCCGCAGCCCGGCGACCCGAATGGCAGCACGCGCAGCGCAGCGGAATACGGCTACAAGAGCGGCGTCATCCTCGGCAACTCGGGCTACTTGCGCGTGACGGTTTCGCCGCAGCAGGCGAAGGTGGAGTTTGTTCGGACTGAGATCGGAAAGGCGGATTCGATTGCGGATTCCTATGTAATCTCAGCTCAATAAAGATTCACGCCGGAAGAATTTCACAATTTGTCTGCAAACGTCTCCGCCAGCGCCACGGCTTTGAGCCGGGCTTTGCTCTTGTTCACCGTTTCCTGAAATTCTGCTTCCGGTTCGGAGTCGTTCACCCAGCCGCCGCGTTTGGTAGGGCGCGCCACTCCGTGCGCGCCGCGGCTCGCAGTGGACTGCGAACCCTACCGACGCAACCGCCCTAACGCCCGCGCGTCGTGCCTTCGAGGTCGGCGATGATCTGCATGGCGTGAATCTTCGGCGCGCCGCTCACTGTGCCTGCTGGAAACGTCGCGCGCACCCGCCGTGCTCGCGCTCGCCGCGGCAGGTCAGGTCGTAGGGGGTTTTGCCGGCGGCAAGTTTTCCCTCCACGCTCGACACGATCTGCCACCAGCGATGGAGCAAAGCAATTAAAGTCAGCCAATATCGCACTGATTCAGACTAAATGTTACATTTCTTACAAATAATGGCTTGACTGATTTTGTGATAAATGTCATCCTCGACCCATGAATGCGACATTTAAGACAGACGCCGTATGGTTCACCACCAAAGGCCAGGTGGTTATTCCCGCGTGGCTGCGGAGACAATTTCACATCGAGGACGGGACAAAGGCCGTGGTTCAGGCGACGGCGGAGGGGATTCTCCTGAAACCTGTGACCGCCGCGCTGATCAAGCACGGGCGCGGCATTCTCAAGCGCAAGTCGGGCGACAAGCCGCTGGCCGAGGATTGGGCCGAGCACAAGAAGGAGGAACGGGAACTGGAGGAGCGCCATGCCCGCTAAGGTGCTCGACAGCTTTGCTCTCATCGCCTACTTCCGCGACGAACCGGGCGCGGAAGCGATGGAAAACTTGCTGGTGGTCGCTGGCAAGAAGGACAGCCCGCTCCACATGACCGACGTGAACTACGCCGAGGTCAAACACTCGATTGTGAAGAAGGACGGCGCGGAAGCGTGGGCGGAAGCTGCCAAAGTTCTTCAAGGTTTGCCGATTGATTTCCACCCCACTAATCGCGCGCTGGCCGACACCGCCGCCGATTTCAAAGCTCGCTTCAAAATCAGTCTGGCCGACGCCTTTGCCGCCGCGCTGGCCAAGGAAAAGAAAGCCGAACTCGTCACCGGCGACCCGGAATTCAAGGCGCTGGAAAAGGAAATCAAAATTGCGTGGCTGAAAACAACGTAAACAAGGAAAAGCATGAGAAAACTTAGATCGTTTGAAGAGATCATGATGGGTAAATCGCCGCGCCGCATCGAAGCAGCGGTTGAACAATCGCAGCAAGAATTTTGGCATCGCCAGCGGGCAAACTGGAGTCGGCTAGTGCCAGAAATAGCGTTCGTCCTGTTACGCTGCGGCGCTAACCGAAAGCGGGTTTTTACAAACGAAATCGTAGCGGAAGCGGCTGCTACTTACCCAACCGACTTCGATGGACCACTGGTCTTGCTTACGCTGTTTGAAGCAAAGAAGCGCGAGTGGGGGTATGCGGCTGGGAGTTGGTTCCGTGGCTGGCGACTGACCGCGTGGCCACAAGCTGGGGGGAACGCACGCGAAAGCCAGCTCAGATCATCGCCGACTGCAAGGGTAAGCTCCTCTATAAACGATACACAGAGGGAAGATTCGAGGAGACCGATATTGTCCACTTCCTTGGGCTCGTTTCTCTCTATGACCACACTCCCCCCTCGGAGGTGCGCAAAGTATTTCGCCTCCTAAAGACTGACGCTCAAGCTGCTGGAGACAGTGAGTTCTCGACGTTTCTCGACCAAGTCGAGGAGCGGTTCTCTGCCTATCTAAACAGGGCGGACGCGAAATGAAAAGGCACCTATGACAAGCGATTCTTTTGAACCTAGAATTGCCGTCCGCGAGGAGCGCCGGCAAGCGAATGAGGCATTGGGGCGGAGTTTCTGTAAAACTCTCGCCGAGTTGCTAACGAACAGCGACTCCAGTGGAAAGCGGAAACTCTCACTTCCTCAAAGCAGCGGCCTTGTTGAATTGATGCTCCGGGTGCCGAAAGGAAACCACCTGGATACATCCGCGATAAGATTGCAACTCGCCGGGAAGCGGCCCAAGCGAAAGATTGTCATTGAAGTGGTTACTGCGAAGAGTCATGGGCGAACTCCGCGCGAAGTCGTCGTCATTGACGAAGCCCAAGGAATGAGTGCGCGGGATTTGAAAACGGCGTTGGAAGACATCGGCGGAGACCGTAAAGACCTTGCCGGCGGAATGTCTGGCAGAAACCTCTTTGGGCGCGGCTTGTCCGACGTTCTGAGGGCTCATCACAATGCCGTCGTTCAGACATTTGACGGGAGCGAACTGACGATTGCACGCGGGGAATGGTCTCAAAGCAAAACCGGACGATGGACGATAAACCGCGAGTATCAGGAAAAACCGCAGCCGAAACATTTCAAAGAAACCTATCTGAACCCAGAGACGTCGGGCACCGCAGCCCGTTTCGTGGCAGGCTGTCGAATAGGGGGGCATCTTGAAAACGGCTCCGCCAGCGCCACGGCTTTGAGCACCCGTCCTCCGTAGCAGACTACTGCGGAGCGTGGATGGCTTTGCCAAGTTTCATCATGGTGTCAGACTTTTGTGAACGTTTCCGCCAAGGCAACAACCTTTAGCATCGCCTTCGATTTGTTCACCGTTTCCTGAAATTCTGCTTCGCGCGTAGAATCAGCGCGTGATCAACTCGCGCATGTGGGCAATCGCGCCTGCTTGAACCGGGCGGACTTGATTCGCCATCAGCGTGACCACGGCGATAGTGTCGCCGCCCAGCGCGGTGAACTCGACTTCGTAGCCCGCCGCGCCACGATGCACGAGCACAACTGTGCCGATGTCGCCAGCGCTCAGACCGTGTTCTGGCAGGTCGCAGTCGAGAATTACATCATCGAGTTCTTTGATCATACTTGTTTCATTCGTTTCAGCCGGTAGGCGGTCACAAAGCGCGGTGTCCGCTCGCTTTGCTTTTGCCAGCCCGATGTTTCGGGTTTAGTAAATAAAGCACGACCTTCGCTCTCGGCACTTCGGCTTCATCTGCGAATGGAAGTTTCATTCCAAATTTTAAGCCATTTCAATTTGAACCTCGTTACCTCGGCGGCTACGGAGTTTTTGCAAACGTTTCCGCCAGCGCCACGGCTTTGAGCATGGCTTTGCTCTTGTTCACCGTTTCCTGAAATTCCGCTTCGGGTTCAGAATCGTTCGCCCAGCCGCCGCCGGCTTGCACGTAGGCTTTACCGTCCTTGAGCAGCGCGGTGTGGAGCAAGAATCAAATGGCCATCGCCGCTTCGTGACGCAGGAGCAGAAGTTCCTCGCGCCGGAATTCGCCGAGCGCAATCGTCCGTCCGTTGGCGTCGAGAAACTCCACTTCGAACACGCCGGGCGCAGGCACTTCGACGACAGTCCCGACCTGCCCGGAAACCAAGCCGTGAGCAGGCTTGTCCTCCAGCAGGGCGACTACATCAAGCAGTTTGACCGGTTTGTCTTGCACGAGGATTTTATAGCAAGTAACAGGTGACCAAGCGAGGGAAATTCTCGTTGGGACGGATGTTCCAAACGCTGCGCAGGCGTGCGGTCTTGCCGCGAATCGCCGTGTCGAAATCAATCAAATATCTTTGGCCGTGCTCGGTCTTGCGCCCGTGGGAACAGGCGTGGTTCTTTGCCGCCAGCAGCAATTGCTCGCGCAACCATTCGGTATCGTTTCGGGATAGCCCCAGGGCAGAAGCGAATACGCGGGCTTTGTGTTTGCCTTCTTCGTGGACGGGATCAAGCGCGTAGTCGCGAAGTTTTGCGACGTCTACGAAGGCTTGTTCGGCATTGGGGAGTTTCACACGATGGATGTTTGAGCCTCGTCACCTCGACTGTTACGAGGTTTTGGCAAACGTTTCCGCCAGCGCCAAGGCTTTGAGCATGGCTTTGCTCTTGTTCACCGTCTCTTGAAATTCACTCTCCGGTTCGGAGTCGTTCACCCAGCCGCCGCCGGCTTGCACGTAGGCTTTGCCGTCCTTGAGCAGCGCGGTGCGGATGGTGATGCAGGTGTCCAGATTGCCGTTGAAGCTGAAGTAGCCCACGCAACCGCCATACGGACCGCGCGTCGTGCCTTCGAGGTCGGCGATGATCTGCATGGCGCGAATCTTCGGCGCGCCGCTCACCGTGCCCGCCGGAAACGTCGCGCGCATCAGGTCGTAGGGCGATTTGTCCGCCGCGAGCCGGCCTTCCACCGACGACACGATGTGCATCACATGGCTGTAACGCTCGATGATCATCAAGTCCTTCACCTGCACGCTGCCAAAATCGCACACACGCCCGATGTCGTTGCGCGCGAGGTCCACAAGCATGACGTGCTCGGCGCGTTCCTTCGGGTCGGCGAGCAGTTCCTTTTCCAACGCGGCGTCCTCGTCCGGCGTCTTGCCACGTCGGCGTGTGCCGGCGATGGGGCGGATTTCCACCTTGTTGTCTTCGCAACGCACGTGAATTTCCGGCGACGCACCGACGAGCGAAAAGGCGTCCAACTCAAGCAGAAACATGTAGGGCGACGGATTCACCGAGCGCGCGGCGCGGTAAACGTCCAGTGGCGACGCCTTGGTTTCCACGCTGAAGCGTTGCGAACCGACGACCTGGATGATGTCGCCCGCGGTGATAAACTTCTTCGACGCCTGAACGTTCGCGAGGAACTTTTCCCTAGGCTGATTGGAGGTGAAGGGGAGCGACGGCACTTCGCCCGGCACGCTGACGGGATGATGTTCGCTCGGCTGTTCGAGCAACGAGAGCAGGCGTTCGATTTCGCTGACGGCGCTTTCGTAGGCGTCGGTCGGGCTGGCGGCTTCGTCAATGGCGGCATTGACGAGCACGGTGATGGTCTGCGCCACGCGATCGAACACGAGCAACTGATCCGCGACGATGAAATACATGGTGGGCGTGTCCAAGTCATCCTGCCCCGGGCGCGGCACAACGGGCTCGACGTCATGGATGAATTCGTAGCCGATGAAGCCGACAGCGCCGCCAGTGAAACGGGGCAATCCGGGCAGCTTGACGGGGCGATAGCGTTTCATGACGCGCTCGACGACTTCGAGGCCGTCCTTGATTTGGTAGGGCGCGTCACTCCGTGCGCGCCGGGCTTCGTTGTCACCGGGAGCGGCGGGCAGAGGACTGCCCGCCCTACCTTCTACTTCAAATTTCTCCACGACCTTCCCCCCCTCAATCACCTCAACTCGATTACCCGTCTGCTTGATGACTGCGCGCGGATTGCAGCCCACGAATGAGTAGCGGCCGAGATGTTCGCCGCCTTCGACGGATTCAAACAGGAACGATTCGCCCTGACCGCGGATTTTGCGGTAAGCCGAGAGCGGCGTTTCGATGTCGGCCAGAATGCGGGTGGTGACGGGAATCAGGTTGCCCTGTCCCGCCAGTTTCAGAAATTCGTCCAGTGATGGTGCAATCATGTTTGGCCAATTAAAATCTGTTTACCCGCGCCCCGGCGCGCGGCGTTCACGCCGCTTCAACCTGCAACTGCAAAGCGCTGATCTTACCTGCTGATTTCAGACTCGCGCTGTATTTCCACGGCATGATAGCGCCGCCGCCGCCGGCTTCGCCAGACTGAAAGCAGGGTGTAAATCACGACGGCCACCGCATAGGCCACGATGCCCATGCCGATGCCCATCGGCACAATCAAGATGTAGTCGCCAGTCGTGCTGAAAGCGA
>JALOTT010000102.1 GCA_025457745.1 Verrucomicrobiota bacterium | reverse complement strand
AATCGCCCACAAATCCCGCCCCGCAAATCCCTCGGAAACTCGACGATTCAGCAAAGAATCGTGTCTGGAAGTGTTGAAGAACTGTCTAGCAAATATGTTGCGAGCGCGCGGCGATGGTGGCTTCGTGGAGGAAGAGGGAAAGAGCATTCGTGAACCTGGGCATTTCGCCGTGGCAACGGCGAATTTGTGAACTGTTGACAGGGTTAGGGGAACAGCTACGCTCGCCAAGCAAATGAGCAGTCGCCGCTGTGAAGAACAGTTTTCCAATGACTGATATGAACAAGCTGATCTTGGACGCGAAAGAGGTTCTGGGGGAACTCAGAAGCAAAGTCACTCAATCAGGAGGCGAGCCCGATGAAGCTGAGGGGATTGCGTTGATGCTTGCCAGCAAAGTGCTGATGGGGGACGGGAAGTTGGAGCTCGAAGAATCTGAGTTTTTGGATGCGCTGCTTCCGGAATCCTGTACAGGGGCCACTTTTGCACACGCCGAGAACTATGCCGCCAGGTGGGATGGAATGGCCGGATGCACGCCGACGTTTCTGCGTACCGCCACGAGTTACGATCGAGGGCACGACACGCACTTCGCCGACGATATCGTGGATCACATTGAGGCGATAGCGTTTCGTGCGGCGGCCGTGGCGCTGCCCGCGCTGGTGGAATGCGAGCTTGGGCCGATCCGGGATTACTGCGGATTTCTGCGGAAGTGTGTTGCGGATTTGAGGCGGTAAACGCGCTTACAGATCGCGTATTCATGAAAGGGTTCTGACCTTTTCACACCGTTTAGTGCCGTCTGGCGCTTTAACATTTCGCGCTTCAGCGCTTTACGCTTCATCCCTTTGCCCTTGCCGCAGATTTGTCCTTTGCCCATACTCCCACGCAATGCGTGAACAGCCCGTTTCCTCCACGCTCAACAAACCCGATGGCGCGCACGAATTGACGCTGCGACCCTCGCTCTTTTCCGAATTCATTGGCCAGGCCCATGTGAAGGAACGCCTCGAAATTGCGGTTGTCGCTGCCAAACAACGCGGCGAGGCGCTCGCCCATATCCTCCTCAATGGCCCGCCTGGCATCGGCAAATCCACCCTCGCCTGCGTTCTCGCCAAAGCCATGGGTGTGAATCTCAACAGCACTAGCGGCCCGACCATCGAGAAGGAGGGCGACCTCGCCGGCCTGCTGACGAATCTGGAGGAAGGCGACGTGTTGTTCATTGACGAAATCCATCGCCTCCGGAAAACCATCGAGAAAGATCTCGTCCTCGCGATGGAGGATTTCAAAGTCGACATCATCCTTGATGAAGGCGCGAACGCCCGCAGCGTGCGGCTCAACCTGCCGCGCTTCACGCTTATCGGCGCGACCACGCGCAGCGGCTTGGTCACCGCGCCGTTGCTCAAGCGCTTTCCCATATGCGAACGGCTCGACTACTACCACGTCGAGTTATTGCAAATCATCATCGTCCGCTCCGCGCGATTGCTAAATGTCGAAATCGAGGAAGCCGGTGCGCGCGAAATCGCCGGGCGCAGTCGCGGCACGCCGCGCATTGCGAACGACCTGCTTCGCCGTGTCCGCGATTACGCGCAGGTCCGGCACGACGGCCGCATCACCGCCGAGATCGCCGACAAAGCGCTGGCCATGCTGGAGATGGGAGATGGAGGTAGACTTTGAGTTGCAGCGCGTTCACGAACTCGAGTTCGTGGAGCGGCGTGTGGCAGATGGACTTGCCTTGAATGAGCGCAATGACCTGGGCGCTGTCCGTTTCCGGGTAGTAGAGTTTGACGAAGCAACCCGTGTCCAGATAGGTCACGCTTCGCCTCCGCGCGCCTCCCCAACCAGTTCACTCAGCGGCTTGCCGGGCGGTTGTTCGCCCCAAACCTTTTTGGCTCGCGCCAGGAAATCGGGCTGGTTCGCCGGAACGACTTTTGCGATGACCTTTTCTTTTTCTGTGAGTTCAACTTCCTCGCTGGCGGCGACCCATTCGAGAATTTGCGCCCATTTCTGCGGCGCTTGTTGAACGCTGGCGGTTTTCATGCGGTTAACATGACGCGTTTATGCTGGCGATGCAAGACGGCAGTTGGTTTTGATTGAGCGAGCAGGCGGGAACAAGCTGAAGCTTGAACTCCAACGTGAACGCCAGTTTGATTAAAATCCCCACAGCCGCCGTCCAAACCACGTGGCCGACTCAGGTGCAACCCGTCCGCGCGTCAGCGTGGATGGGAAATTCTTTCGACGCGGCGCCGAGAAGTTATATCTCAAGGGCGTCGCGTACGGCCCCTTTGCGCCCAACGCCGCCGGACTACCGTTCGCCTCCCCGGAGCAAACGGCCCGCGACTTCGCACTCGCCCGCGAACTCGGCGCGAACCTGCTGCGCATTTATCACGTCCCGCCCCGCTGGTTTCTCGACCTCGCCGCGCAGCACAGCCTGCTCCTGCTGATTGACATCCCGTGGAACAAACACTTGTGCTTCCTCGATTCGCCGGCAGACCGCGAAGGCGCCCGGGAGGCGGTGCGCCGCGCGGTGAGTGGCTGCGCGCATCACCCGGCAGTGTTTGCCTTCAGTGTGGCCAATGAAATTCCGCCGGACGTGGTGCGTTGGAGCGGCGCGGCCAAGGTGGCGGACTTCATTGATGAACTGGTGCTCGAAGCCAAGCGCGTGGATCCGGATTGCCTTTGCACATTCACGAATTATCCGCCGACGGAATTTCTGCACCCGCAAACGCTCGATTTTGTCTGCTTCAACGTTTATCTGCACCAACCCCAGCCGTTCCGGAACTATCTCGCCCGGCTCCAGATGCTGGCCGATGCGAAGCCGCTCGTGCTCGGCGAGTTTGGGATTGATTCGCTGCGCGAAGGCGAGCCGGCCAAGTGCGAAATGCTCGCGTGGCAGATCGAACTGGCCTTCCGCGCCGGGTTGGCGGGCGCGGTGGTGTTCAGCTTCACCGACGATTGGCATCATAGCGGCCGGCAGATTGAAGATTGGCGGATGGGTCTGACGACGGTTGGCCGCGAACCGAAAGACTCGTTCCGCGTCGTGCAGAAGATGTTTCGCGCCGCGCCGCACTTTCCACTGTCGCACCATCCCAAGGTTTCGATCGTCGTCGCCAGCTACAACGGCGACCGCACCCTCAAGGCCTGTCTCGAATCGCTCGGCAAGCTCAACTACCCCGACTGCGAAATCATCCTCGTGGACGACGGCTCCACCGACACGACACCGCAAATCGCTGCGCTGGTAGGGCGCGTCACTCCGTGCGCGCCGTTGGCATGCGAAGAAGAGCGGCGCGCACGGAGTGACGCGCCCTACCCCCGTTTTGTGTACCTCCGCCACAATGCAAATCTCGGCCTCTCGGTGGCGCGCAACACCGGCATCGCCGCTGCGGAGGGCGAAATCATCGCGTTCACCGACGCGGACTGCCGCGCAGATGAGGACTGGCTTTACTACTTGGTCGGCGATTTGCAGAACAGCGCGTTTGCCGGGATGGGCGGGCCAAATCTGCTGCCTCCGGAAGACTCCGCTGTGGCGGCGGCAGTGATGGTTTCACCCGGCGGTCCGGCGCACGTGATGTTGGACGACCGTCAGGCGGAACACATACCCGGTTGCAACATGGCGTTTTATAAATGGGCGCTCGCCGGGGTCGGCGGCTTCGATCCGAATTTCACCCGCGCCGGGGACGACGTGGACATCTGCTGGCGGTTGCAACAGGCCGGTTGCAAAATCGGTTTCAGTCCAGCGGCGTTTGTCTGGCATTACCGGCGGTCGAACGTGGGCGCGTATTTGCGACAGCAGCGCGGTTACGGCGAAGCCGAGGCGTTGCTCGTGCGCAAGCACCCGGAATATTTCAATTCATTCGGCGGCAGCATCTGGCGAGGGCGGATTTACACGCCCGCGAAGTTCGGCGTGCTGTTGCGGGCGCCGATCATTTATCACGGCGTCTTCGGGAGCGCGCCGTTTCAAACGCTCTACGCCGCCGGGCCGGCGCTCTTGTTGATGCTCTGCACCACGCTCGAATATCACGTGCTGATCACGCTGCCGCTGTGGGTGCTGTCGGTGACGTTTCACCCGCTGCTGCCGCTGGCGATCACGAGCCTGCTGATTTCCCTGGGCGTGTGTGCGGCGGCGGGTATGCAGGCGTCGCTGCCGAAAAACAAAATGCGCTGGTGGTCGCGCCCGCTGGTGGCGTTGTTGTTCTTCCTTCAACCAATCGTGCGCGGCTGGGAACGTTACGCGGGCCGGCTGCGCTTGCGCCCGTTGGCCGGACCGTCGCGCGAGACGCTTGATTCGGTCACGCTGCGCGATGGTGGTGAATCGCTGAGAGAAGCGCGTTACTGGACGGATCAGCGCGTGGAGCGTGCCTACTTTGTCGTCCGCATCATCGAGGAATTGAACCGGCGCGGCTGGCCGAACCGGTCGGACATCGGCTGGAGCGAATTCGATGTGGAGATTTACGGCAATCGCTGGAGCCATTTGCAACTCACGACGGCGGCGGAAGACCATCCGCGCGGACGCCAACTCATCCGCTGCCGGCTGCGGGCGCGGTGGTCGCTGCTGGCGCACGTGGCGTTCTGGTCGCTGCTGGCGTTGGAGGCGCTGGTAATAGGCTTCTTCGAAGGTTGGCGGAACTGGCCGGGCCTGTCGCTGCTCACGCTGCCGGCATTCGTGTATTTCCTTTCGCGACAGAAACGGAATCTACAAAGCCTGGTCATCGTGTTCCTCGACGATCTGGTCAAGCAATGGAGGCTGATCAAAGTCCCGTCCGGCGAGGCGGAGAAGCCTGCGGAAAAACCCGTGCCCATGCGGGTTCATCTTGCCAAGCCGGCGGCATGCAGTCGAAAGCTGGAATCTGGCTTAAACGCAGAGGCGCAGAGCACGCAAAGTTGCGCAGAGAAGGAAGCGGGAACGAGCACCAAAGAGTAGGCGCTGATTTGGCTGCCAAACTCTGCACTGCCATTCGTCACAATCCTCGCGTGACGCGAGGATTCCGGAGCGCGGAATTTATTCCGCTTCAACGTCCGAGTGTTTGATAGCGTGAAAACATTTCCGAGTCCCAGCGTGGTCGGGAGCCGAAGCGAAATAAATTCCGCGCTCCTTTGGTTGCGGCTCTGCCGTGCTGTGTCTCTGCGTTGCGGGCATTTTTCTTTCGTGTCTTTCGCGTATTTCGCGGTTAAGAATTTCCCTCGCAATGACCCAGTATCTCAAACTGCTCCGGCATGTTCTGGAGCACGGCAAATTCAAAGCCGACCGTACCGGCACCGGCACGCGCTCCGTGTTCGGCGCGCAGACGCGCTATCCGTTGAGCCGCGGCTTCCCGCTCGTCACGACCAAGAAATGCCACGTCAAATCCATCATCCACGAACTGCTCTGGTTTCTGCGCGGCGACACCAACGTGAAGTCGCTCAACGAGCGCGGGGTGACGATCTGGGACGAGTGGGCCGACGCGGAGGGAAACTTGGGCCGGGTTTATGGTGCGCAATGGACCGACTGGCGCTCGCCCGACGGGCGCTCGATCAACCAGATTGATCTGGTCATTGAAGAGATCAAAAAGAATCCCGACAGCCGCCGGCTCATCGTCACGGCCTGGAATCCGGGCGAGATTCAAACGATGGCGCTGCCGCCGTGCCACTCGTTGTTTCAATTCTACGTGAGTGAAGGCGAGTTGAGTTGCCAGCTTTACCAGCGCAGCGCGGATATTTTCCTGGGCGTGCCCTTCAACATTGCCAGCTATGCGTTGCTCACGATGATGGTCGCTCAGGTCTGCGGATTGAAACCCGGTGACTTCGTTCACACCTTCGGCGACCTGCATCTTTACAACAACCACGTGGAGCAGGCGAAGTTGCAACTCACACGCAAGCCGCGTCCGCTGCCAACGATGAAACTCAACCCGGCGGTGAAAAACATCCACGACTTCAAGTTCCAGGATTTTGAACTCGCGGGCTACGACCCGCATCCGGTCATCAAAGCGCCGATTGCGGTGTGAGTTGGGGTCCAAGCTTTAGCTTGTTCCCCGATTGCCAGCGAGACGCCGGGCAAGCTGAAGCTTGGACTCCAACCTTTGCCGCCGATTGCGGTTTGATTTCCAGGCTTGCTTGGGCTTAACTGCGCCCCGGCAATGCACCCGCTGGAAACCTATCTCACCGAAATCGCCACGTTGCGCGGGGCGACCAAGGAAACCTCCGGTTATCCGGTGCTGGCGAATCTTCTCAATGCCGTCGGCCACACGCTCAAACCCAAGGTCCGCTGCATCATCCATCCCAAGAACAGTGGCGCGGGCATTCCTGATGGCGGATTGTTCACGCCCGACCAGTTGAAGAACAAGGACGAGGAAGAATCATTCATCGGCCAGAAACCGGCGCGCGGCGCCATCGAGGTAAAGTCCACCCATGATGAAATTGCCGCCATCGCCGAGACCGAACAGGTCGGGGAATACCTCGGACACTACGGTCAGGTGTTGCTGACGAACTACCGTGACTTTCTCCTGCTCAAACGCACAGGCAACAAGATTCAAAAGCTTGAATCCTTCCGGCTTGCGCCCGATGAAAAATCTTTCTGGGTCGCTACCGCACAACCGCGCAAGACCGCCAACGAACTTGGCGAACGTCTGTCCGAATATCTCAAGCGCGTCATGCTCCATGCCGCGCCGTTGAACAATCCGAAAGATGTGGCGTTCTTTCTCGCCTCGTATGCCCGTGATGCCCGCGCCCGCGTGGAAGCTGCGGGTGATCTGCCGGCACTCGCCGCCGTGCGCACGGCGTTGGAAGAAGCGCTCGGCATGAAGTTCGAGGCCGAGAAAGGCGAACACTTCTTCCGTTCCACGCTCGTCCAGACACTTTTCTACGGCGTGTTTTCCGCGTGGGTGCTCTGGCACAAGGAAAATCCCCAACGGAAAAACGATTACGATTGGAAGGCTGCCGCGTGGACGCTGCACGTGCCGATGATCAAGGCGTTGTTCGATCAAGTCGCCACGCCGACGAAGCTCGGTCCGCTCGGATTGGTGGAAGGGTTGGACTGGACCGCCGCCGCGCTGAACCGCGTGGATCGCGCCGCCTTCTTCGAGAAATTCCTGGAAACCCACGCCGTCCAGTATTTCTACGAGCCGTTCCTCGAAGCCTTCGATCCCGAACTACGCAAAGAACTCGGTGTCTGGTACACGCCGCCGGAGATCGTGCAATATCAGGTCGCCCGCGTGGACGCTGCGCTGCGCGAGGAGTTGGACATTCCCGACGGCTTGGCCGACCCGCGCGTGATCGTGCTCGACCCTTGCGGCGGCACGGGTGCTTACATTGTCGAGGTGCTGCGAAAGATCAACGAAACGCTTTCCACTCGAGGCGAGGGTGTGCTGGCGGCGGCGGAGGTGAAAAAAGCCGCGCAAGAACGCATCTTTGGCTTTGAAATTCTGCCCTCGCCGTATGTGATCGCGCATCTCCAGATCGGTCTGTTACTGCAAAGTCTCGGCGCTCCCCTGCATGAAGCCAAAGGCGAGCGCGCCGCCATTTATCTTACCAACGCGCTCAACGGCTGGGAGCCGCCCAAAGAACCGAAGCAACGTTTGCTCTTCGAGGAAATGCAGCAGGAACGCGAAGCCGCCGACAACGTGAAGCAGCAGCAGCGGATCATCGTCTTCATCGGCAATCCGCCTTACAACGGCTACGCGGGCGTGGCCGTGGAGGAAGAGCGCGATTTGAGCAATGCCTACCGGACAACCAAGCGCGCTCCGGCGCCGCAGGGACAAGGCTTGAACGATCTTTACATCCGCTTCTTCCGCATGGCCGAGCGGCGCATCGTGGAAAAGTCCGGCGAAGGCATCATCTGCTTCATCTCCAATTACTCATGGCTCGACGGCTTGTCTTTTACGGGAATGCGTGAGCGGTATCTTGAAGTGTTCGACTCCATCACGGTGGATTGTCTGAACGGCGACAAATACAAAACCGGCAAGCTCACGCCGGAAGGCAAACCCGACCCCAGCGTGTTCTCCACGGAATCCAATCGCGAAGGGATTCAGGTAGGCACGGCTATCGTCACCCTCGTTCGTAGCAGCCGATGTGAGTCGGCTCATTCTTCCACGAAGGCCAAGAAAAGTAAGAGCCGACTCACGTCGGCTGCTACGGGTGAAATTCAATTCCGCCATCTGTGGGGCAAGGACAAGCGCGCCGAATTGTTGAACACGCTCGACCAATCGCCGAAGAACATTTACGGCAAGCTGAAACCCCAGATGGAAGTCGGCCTGCCGTTTCTGCCGACGAAGATGGAATCCGTTTTTTTCAAATGGCCGCTGCTGACGGACCTGTTTCCCGTTTCGCATCCTGGAATTCAAACTGGGCGAGATGATTTTCTAGTGAGCGTGGAAAAGGACGCGCTCATCGAAAGGTTGGGAAAATACTTTGATCCCGAAGTCAGCCACGAGGAGATGAAGCGCATCGCACTTAGCGTGATGGAAAACTCTGCACGGTTCAAAGCCGAGCTTGTCCGGGACGAACTTCGCAAGCGTGGCTTCCTGAAAAAGAATGTCGTTCGGTATTGCTACCGTCCCTTTGATGTCCGCTGGCTTTATTGGGAGCCGGAAACAAAGCTGCTCGACGAAAAGCGAACGGAGTATTTCCTGCAAATCTTTGAAGGCAATGTCTGGCTTGCAGCCGTGCAACAGAACCGAAAAGATTTTGATCCACCCGTATCATGCGCGGGCTACTGCTGCCGCCATATAATTGAGCGAGGCGCAAATTTGTTCCCGCTTTGGCTCAAACCGAACCCTGACCCGTCGTCGTTGTTTGATGCGGTTTCCGACGGCAAGCCCAAAGCCAATTTGACCGACACCGCGAAAGAATTTCTGGCTGACTTGCGTCTGGGCAACAAGCCGGAAGCGTTGTTTTACCACACGCTCGCCGTTCTTCATTCACCGGATTATCGCGTGGAAAATTCCGGCGCGTTACGGCAGGACTGGCCGCGCGTGCCGTTGCCCAAGTCGCGCGAAGCCTTACTCACGTCTGCCGAATTCGGGAAACAAATTGCCGCGTTGCTCGATACGGAAACGCCAGTTCAAGGCGTGACAGCGGGTAAAGTTCGCCCGGAGTTGGTTCAGATCGCTGTCCCCGCACGATTGACGCGCGACACGTTGAATCTTTCCCTCACCGCCGGCTGGGGCCACGCAGGCCAAGGTGGCGTAACGATGCCCGGCAAAGGCAAACTCGAAACGCGCGGCTACACCGCGGACGAGGCGCAAGCTTTCGGAGCGCGACAGGTCCCCGGTCGCAGCGGCCAGGCCAGCGGGAGCGCATCCGAATTTTCCGAACCGTCTTCCCCTGCCGACGCGCTGCGGGCGGGGACCGCCCGCGCTCCGTTGGAATTGCTCGGCCACGCCACGCACGACGTTTTTCTCAACGCCGCCGCCTGCTGGCGCAACGTGCCGGAAAAAGTCTGGGACTACACCATCGGCGGTTATCAGGTCATCAAGAAGTGGTTAAGCTATCGCGAACACGAGTTGCTCGGTCGCGCGCTTGCGCCGGACGAAGCCCGCGAAGTCACGCACATGGCCCGCCGCATCGCTGCATTGATCTTGCTCCAGCCGGAGTTGGATAAGAATTACCAGCGCGTGAAAGCGAACACGTTTGATTGGAAGCCATGAGCAACCGCGAATTTGTTTTGAAAGCGGTGAGACGAATGTCCGCCAACGCTTCGTTTCAGAAAATCCTGCGCGAACTGGACGAAGTGCTGCTGGTTGAATCCGTCAAGCGCGCGTTAGCGAACAGTGAGCGCGGCGCAAGGGGAGTTCCCGCCGGGGAAGTCCGCAAGCGAATCAAAAAATGGATTCGAGACGCGAAGCCAAAATCGCGTTCGCGCTGATGAAACACTTCAAAGCCATTGCCGCCATGTCGCTTAACCGCGTGATTGGCGCGGGGAACAAAATCCCGTGGCATCTGCCGGAGGATTTCAAGTGGTTCAAACAGATGACCACCGGCCACGTCATTGTGCTGGGGCGGAAAACTTTCGAGTCCATCGGACAACTGCTGCCGAATCGCGAAACCATTGTTCTCAGTCGTTCAAAATTCAGTCATCCGGGCGTGCGGGTGGTTCGTGACTTGGCGGAATTGGTAGGGCGCGTCACTCCGTGCGCGCCGGGCTTGGCTAAATCGCCGGACGGCGCGCACGGAGTGACGCGCCCCACCTTGGACAGCGCGGAGATGGCCGGGGTGAGGGGTGACCTTTGGCGACGCGAAATCTTCATCTGCGGCGGTGCGCAAGTCTATGCGCAGGCGCTGCCATTGTGTTCTGACCTTTACCTCACGCTCGTTAAGCGCACCGTCGAGGGCGACGCTTTTTTTCCACCGTTCGAGGATCGGTTTGAACTGGCGGAAGAAATCCACGACACCCCGGAATTCAAAATCCTGCATTATCGGAACCGCAGCCTGTAGCCGCCGACGTGAGAAGGCGGAAGCCCGCGTCACAAGCCAAGTCCGCCTCCTCACGTCGGCGGCTACCGGTTGGACCTGAGACATTGGACTGTCAAAACTCTTTAGAAATGTCCTATTGTTAACTCACGAGAGAATGTCCTCTTGTTGGTTTGTTGTTTGTGGTTCTGTTCCCCCGGCTGGCGGGG
>JALOTT010000472.1 GCA_025457745.1 Verrucomicrobiota bacterium | reverse complement strand
CGGGAATGGTTGGATTGTGCGCGGAATACGCGCCGGAGAAACGGATTTCCAGGAGATGCCGGTTCCAGCCGAATTTTTGCATGGAAGTTATCGGGATGAACAACCGTGGGATCAGCAGGTAATAACTTTCATCCTGCGTGTAGGGCATGCCGAAGTGCTGCTGGATGTATTCGGTCAGGGGATGAACCTGGAAGGAAAGATTGCCGCCGCCCATGGTATCGAGGAAGTCGAAGCGGATCGGAAATTCGCCGCCAAAGCGGGCCTGCACCACCTCCCCGAGCAACGCGCGCGGTTGGTCGAACACCAAATCAATCGCGGGAATTTCTAAACGTATCCCGCCGAAATCCAGCAACAAGCTGTTCTCCTCCGGCACACAGTCGAAACACCAGCCGTAGTTCCTGGCGCTGCGGTCGAGATTGCACACTTCCTTCATCCATAGACCGCCCCAAGGTGCGGGGTCGAAGAACGGCACAATGCGGAACGGACGTGCCGCCGCTTCCCGCAATCCCCGCCGCACGGCCTCGCCCTCGGCCAGCTTCGGCTCGCGCGGACTGTTGGTATCGAGCACGAAATCCCATTGCGAAATCAGCGGGCGTTTCCAGCGGTCGGCAACGCGCCAGTCCACGAAGAAGGCGCGCTTGTATTGGAGGCTGGCGGGCGCGGTGCGATTCTCCACGCCGAGGTTGCCGGCTTCGTTGCGGCGAAACCGCAGTTGCGCCTCCCAACGGGCCAGGTCCGCATAGACCAGGATTTCACCCCACGCAATCAGCGACGCGCCAACCCCGACAATGAGCACCACGCCTTCCTTCAAATCCTCGATGCACCGACGCAACCGCCACAACGGCTCGGCGTCGAAGAATTGCACCAGCGACAAGCCCGACAGATAGCCAAACACCGGATCATCGCCGCCGAGAAATGGCGCGACGAGTGAGTTGATCTGGTCGGGCGGCAGCAGGGCCTCGGCCGCGGAAATCGTCAGTGCCAGTTGAAGGCGCGCGGCGAGTTCGCGAGCCAGCTCGGCCTCGCTTACTCCCGGATAACACTCCACGACCACAATCACTTTTCCCGTCGCCCGCCTGGCGATAGCCTGGCGCAGCCGCACCGCGATGGCATCCCAGCCCACGACACACGCGTTGGCACAGTCGGGGACAGCCACCACGGGAAACTTGTCATAGTTGGGCGTTCTCATTTTGCGTTCTGAAACAAACTCGCCACCCCGAGCATTCCCGCGTCGCTGCCGCGCGTGCAGCCGACATCGCAGGCGAGAATGACCGGTTGCAGTTTCATGTTCATCAATGCCGCCCCAACTGTGCTTCCATGGCTTCGAGAGAGACGCCCTTGGTTTCCGGCAGAAAGCGCCAGACCAGGACGAATTGCAGCGCCATCATCGCAGCGAAAAAGCCGAACACCAGCGCGCCCGATTTCGCCGCAACCACCGGGAAGGTCCAACTGATGATGGCACAGAGCGACCACATGAGAAAACAGGCGGCCGCCGAACCTGCCGCGCGCACGGAGTTGGGCAGGACCTCGTTGATGATCACCCAGACCACCGCGCCCTGAGAATAGGCATGGGAGCCGACCACACCCATCATCGCGACCAGCACCGGCCAGCCCGTGGCATGCGACCAAAATGCCCACGCGGCCAGCAGGTGCGAGGCGATGAAAGTAATCGAGCCGATCAACAACAGCGGTTTGCGGCCCAGCTTGTCAATCAACGTCATCGCCACCAAAGTCATGACCAGGTTGACCAGCCCGACGAGAACCGACTGCATGAGCGCGTTCGTATTGCTCGCCCCCGCCATTTTGAAAATGTCACCGCTGTAATAGAGAACGGCGTTGATGCCATCGAGTTGGTTGAACGCGGCAATCATCAGGGCCAGCAACAACGGTTTCAGGTGAGCGCGGTGAAAGAGCCGCTGGTGCGACTTGGCCCGATCCGCCGCCAGGGAACTGGCAATCTCCGCAACTTTTTCCTTGGCCGCGGCATGACCCACGCGATTCAACACCCGCTCCGCCTCCGCGTTTCGGCCCGCCTTCACCAGCCAGCGCGGGCTTTCGGGAATCAGCAGCGCGGACGCGAGAAACAGCAGCGACGGCACGGCCATGACGCCCAGCATCCAGCGCCACGCCGTGAGACTGGCTTCGCCCATGATGGCGAGGAGAATGTAGTTGGATAAAAAGGCCGCGAGGATGCCGACCACGATGTTCAACTGGCTGATGGTCACGAGCAGCCCGCGCCGGTGCGCCGGGGCAATCTCCGTGATGTAAAGCGGCGAAACCACCGACGCCGCGCCCACGGCGATGCCGCCAAGAAAACGGAAGCAGATGAGCGCATGCCAGTTCCAGGCAAACCCGCAGCCCACCGCCGAGACGAGGAAGAAAGCCGCCAGGATGACGAGCATGGGCCGGCGTCCCCAGCGATCCGCCGGCTTGGCCGCACCAAGCGCGCCGATCATGGTGCCGATCAACGCGCTGGATACGGTGAATCCCAACATGCCGTCAGACAACTCAAAGACCGTCCGGAGCGCGCCGGTGGTGCCGGAAATGACGGCGGTGTCAAAGCCGAACAAGAACGAGCCGAGTGCCGCCACCACGGTGCTCAGGGCGAGCACAAAGCCGCCCGAGCGGGTGTTGGGAGTCGAATGGGGAGATGGTTTTGCATTCATAATTTATGGTTTGGAATTTTGTTTTTCAGCACTGGCTTTGCGCACGAGTTCAAAGAAGACCGGAGCACTCACAAAACGAACATCCTTGCCTTGCTTCCTGGCAGCCACGCCGTTCATCACCTGACTGTGCCATGTTGGGGTGTTCAGGATCGTGCGCAGTATCCGGAAATTCAGCCCCGGCTTGATATTGCTCAGCGTCTTTTCAATGCCTTTATGAACAGAATAGGATTCGTGTCCGACGTCGTGAACCGGCGTGTAGGGCACACCTTCGGGAGAAACGCCCCAGGCGGGGTTTATCTGTTTCTGGGTGCCGATTCCGTCCGGGGAAAACTGGGCGTAACCCTTAAATCCGTAAGTGCCGATTCCTGGGGCACTGCCATCGATGAGAAACCCGGTCATTGAGAGTCCGAAGCGCCCGAACCACATTTTGTTGTGGGCGATCCACT
>JALOTT010000101.1 GCA_025457745.1 Verrucomicrobiota bacterium | reverse complement strand
CCCGCGCGGTGGGGAAAAGCTCCCGTTCGCGCCGGCGGAAGCGCAACGATTCAAGGAACGCAGCGCCAGCGAACGCGTGAACAGTCTGTTGAAGGAACGCTATGGCGGGCGTTGGGTACGCGTCCGCGGCGCGACCAAGGTGATGTGCCATTTGATGTTTGGGCTGTTGGCCCTGACCGCGACCGCGCTGTTTGCGCGCCTGTGTTGAAGGCGGTGCGCCGCGCCTCCCGGGGTGGGTGGTCTTGACGCCGCGCTGAGAAGCAGTCGCGAACGGCGGAGCGTCACCGCCGCCGGTGAAAAACTGGCGCTCCGCAGTCAGGACGGCTGTTTGCATGGCTTCAGGCCGTGGTTGGCGGTCTTCCGGTTATCCAGCATCGGGAGTTTTGAAAGAGCGTCTACTTTCTTTACTTTCTTTGCGGTTGGGCGCAAATCAAAAAATATGGTGGTAAATTTGGTGGAGCCATGATACAAGCGGGGCATGAACAACTGCTGCGAGCCATCGGTTCCTCAACCCGACAGCAGTTTCGAGACGTTCGCCCGGCCGGTGGCCGACTGGCAGGCGCGTCTGATGGCGAGTTTAACCCGAAGCGTGCAAGCCTCCGACCAAAATCTCGGCCATTTGGAGGAGGCCATTCTGCATTGGACCCGTGACCTGGAGCGCAAGCTCTTGGAAGAGGCGGCCCAGAAGAAAGCCGATCAGAGTCCGCCGGTCTGTCCGGTCTGCGGGCACAAACTGAGTCGCCGCACCCGGGATCAGGAGCGCACGTTCCACAGCCGCTTCGGGCCGGTGACGGTCAAACGGCTGCGGGGCTGGTGTCGGCGCTGTGCGGCGTGGCGCTTTCCCGCCGACCACGCCCTGGGCTTGAGCGATACGGGCGGCGCCTCGCCCTCGGTGCAGGAAATGGCGGCGCTGACGGTCAGCAAAATGCCGGTCCAGGAAGCCAGCGCGGTCATTGAACGACTGACCGGCGTGAAACTACCGCCCGCCACGCTGGACCGGGAGGCCCGCCGTCAAGGCCAGCGCGCCGACCAACAGCGCACCCAACTCGACGAGCAAATGCGCACGGTTCAAGGTGCCGGGCAAATGCTGCCGCGGCCCCAAGCCCCGCTTACGCTGGTGATCGAGCTGGACGCCTGGAACATCCGCGAACGCGACGATTGGGGTCACAGCACCCAAAAGCGCGCGGCGGGCCAGGAGCCCTCCCGCTGGCATTGGGTCTATGGCGGCACCTGTTTTCGATTGGATCAGCGCGTCACCAGCGCCGGCGGGCGGGCGCGCATCTTAAGTTGCGGCACGGTGATGACCCGCAGCGGGGTGGCGGGTTTGCGCGAACAACTCTTCGCCGAAGCGCAACGGCACGGACTGGCGCAAGCGGCCAAAGTGCTGGTGGTGGCCGACGGCGCGGTGTGGATTTGGAATCTGCCGGGCGACCGTTTTGCGCAAGCTCAACAACGCCTGGATTACTACCACGCCAGCCAGCATCTGTGGGCCGTGGCGCACGCCCTGCACCCGGAGGCCGAGGTGGCGGCACGCGCCTGGGTTCAACCCCTGCTCAAGAAACTCAAGGGCGGGCGCGTGACCGCCCTGTTAAACGACCTCCGCACCTTGGCCAAACGCCTGCGGAAAAAGAAACGCGCAGCGGTGCAAGCCGAGGTGGCCTATCTGGAAAGCCATCGGGAGCGCATGGACTACGCGGCGGCGCGACGCAACGGCGAACCCCAAGGCAGCGGCGCGATGGAATCCACCTGCCGCCAATATCAATGCCGGTTCAAGCGACCCGGCCAGTTCTGGAGTTGTGCGGGCGACGAAGGCTTGATGTGTTTGGAAACCTTCTGGCGCAACGATCGCTGGCAACTGTTGTTCCCCCACATCCTTCACGGCGACCCCCGTAAAAATTGATATGCGCCCATGACCGCTCTATCTGGCCGCTCTATCTTGCCACCATCGGGTAAACCGGCTTATCCTGAACTCACCTTGCTCCCGATTGAATCGTTATGAAACCGCGCTGCCCCGTCAGCCTCGCAGCCCTCGTGGGGCTGATCTTCCTGGCTGCCGGCCTTGCCCGCGGCGTTGATGCGAAGGCTGCGGGCAGGCCAAACATCCTCTTTCTCTTTGCCGACGACCAACGCGCGGACACCATCGCCGCGCTGGGCAATCCGGTCATCCAGACGCCCAATCTGGACCGGCTCGCCCGCGGCGGACTGGCGTTCACGCGTGCCTACATGCAGGGCGGAATGCAGGGCGCGACCTGCGTGCCCTCACGCGCCATGCTGTTGTCCGGCCGGAATCTCTTTCATATTGATGAAAAGCTGCTGCGCGATGAGACCTGGCCGGCGGCTTTTGGCCGCGCCGGTTACACCACGTTCATGACCGGCAAGTGGCACAATGGTGGCAAGTCCATCGGCAAAAGTTTTCAGATTGCGCGCTCCGTGTTTGCCGGCGGCATGGGTAATCCGCTGCAATTGGAATTGTGGAATCTCGTGGACGGCAAGCTGGCAGAGCAACACTTAGCCAAGGAACACGCCGTTGCCGCTTTCGCGGACCAAGCCATCGGTTTCCTCCAGAATCACCAGGCCGGGCCATTTTTTGCCTATGTGCCCTTTGATGCGCCGCACGATCCTCACATCGTGCCGCCGGATTTCCCCCTCAAATACAATCCGGCCACCATTCCATTGCCACCAAACTTTTTGCCCCAGCATCCGTGGGACAACGGCGAGATGACCATCCGTGATGAAAAACTCCTGCCCTGGCCGCGCACGCCCGAAGCGGTGAAAGCCTACCTCGCGGAATACTACCGATACATCACCTATTTGGATCAGCAGATCGGGCGCATACTCGACGCGCTTGCGGCCTCGCCGCATGCGACCAACACCATCGTGGTTTTCAGCGCTGACTCCGGGGTGGCGTGCGGCAGTCATGGGCTTATCGGCAAACAGAGTGTCTATGAACACTCCCTCCGTGTGCCGCTCCTCATCAGCGGTCCGGGAATTCCGGCCGGTCAGCGCACCGAGGCCATGTGTTATTTATTTGATGTCTTGCCCACGCTTGGAAAACTGTGCGGCGTGACCGGGCCTACAACCAGCGAAGGCCTTGACTTCAGTGCCACCTTGCGGAATCCGTTGGCCCGCGCGCGCCCGCAGATGCTGTTCGCCTACCGGAACGTCCAGCGCGCCGTTCGCGACGATCGGTGGAAACTCATCCGCTATCCGCAAGTGGACAAGACGCAGTTGTTCGACCTGCAAAACGATCCGCAGGAGACGATCAATCTGGCGGCCAGCCCCGAACATGCCTCGCGGGTCAAATCGCTGACGAGCTTGCTGGAGCAGCAGCAAAAGGAATTTGGTGACGCTGCCCCGCTGACCGTTGCCACTCCCCAACCCGCCGCTTGGACGCCGCCGAAACAACGGTCTGCCCAACCGAAATCAAAACCGCCCCTCGAAAAGAAATCAGAAGATGATTTATGAACCGCTGCGATGTTGTAAAAACGTCGCCAGGGGAACGCGCGCTGATGACACCGCGAAAAAACAAGTTCCTGGCGATGGGAACAGGGTGGTTCGCCCGCGCGCAGATACTTCAACGGCTGCTTCCTGACTTCACGATGCGATTTCAGTCGGGCGACGGCGTGGTTGCGGGGCTTCAGCTCATGCTAATCGTGCTGTGCCTCACCTGTTCTGCCGGCCGGGCTGCGGAGTTTGTCCCGACCGGCGTGTCGGAGATTGATGCCATGCGCAGGGATTTCGCCGCCAACCCCACCACGCCGGACAACGCGCCGCGCCGTCACTCGCTGATCTTTTCCTGGGTGAGACACCTCGTGCATCGGGGGGTGGACATGAGCGATTTCCACGAGCCCTGCGCCAACTTCTCGCGCTGGGGTGCGATTGATCCTTCGCGCTACCCGGCGATGAAGGAGGCGGTTGACGCCCTTGAAAAAATTCAAGCCAACCCGACCTTCATCAAAGAAGTGCGGGGAACTCGCATGAGCCAGTCCCCCACGGCTACGGACTGGCCCGTGTTCGGCGGCAACCTGGAGCAATCCGGCTGCTCGCCGGACTCCGGTCCGCGCACGGGCAACGTGGCGTGGCGTTTTCCCGTGGGCATGTCGTGGTATGCGGCGGCAGCGGTTGAAGACGGGCGGGTTTACGTCGTTTCGCCCGGAGTCACGACCCTCGCCCATTGTCTCGATGAGCGGACCGGCGAGGTGATCTGGACCACGCCGCAGAATGGGCTTCAGATCTATTCCACGCCCCGCGCCAGTTCCACGCCCGTGATTCAAAAGGACCACATCGTCATCCGGGCCACCAGCGGCAGTTGGGAGTTTGAGGAGAAAGACAAACACATTTACTGCCTCGACAAACGCACTGGCAAAGTGGTGCGACAACTCGACGCCGACCGCGTGGACTACCGCCGGGGCTGCGCTCCGATCTCGGGCAACAGCGAGTATCTTGTGTATCCTTACGGCAGATTGGACCTGCGCGGCGCGCCGGCCTTCTACGAGATGCAGGACACTGTCGTGGTCCGGCGTGCCAATGGCGCACCGTGGTGGACGATGCGGGTGGGCGACCTCTTCGCCGAGCCTCTGCTTGCCGACAATCATGTTTTTGCAGCGACCGACGATGGTCACCTTCACGCCCTAAACCTCACCGGCCCGCAGCGCATCGCGTGGACCTTTGACGCCGGTTCGCCCCTGCGCTCAACGCCGGTCGCCGATGGCCGCACGGTTTATGTCGGCGCACTGGATGGGACACTTTACGCGCTCAACATCGCCGACGGCACGGTGCGCTGGAAACTTAAACTCAACCAAGGTAAACCACGCGCGCAGCAACTGTTCTCACCGCCGACGCTGCACGACGGAAAAATCTACCTCGGCGCGGCCACCCGCGAACTGTATTGCGTGGACATCCAAACCGGAAAACTCGACTGGCAGGCCGCCACCAGCGACTGGATTCGGTCACGCCCGCTCGTCGTTGGAAATGTTATTTTCGCCGCCGGTTTGGATGGCAAAGTCGCCGCGTTTGATCTCAAGGGAAAGGAGCACTGGTCGGTTTCCGTCACGTCGCATCCCATCTTTGCGGATCTCGCCGGCAACGAGCGCGGGATTCTGGTCAGCGGTTCGGATTTGTTCCTCCGCTCGCTCGATCCCGCCAGCGGCAAAGAGCAGTGGAAGCACAGTCTGTTGCCATGCACCTATGAAAACGGTCGCCGCATCCTTGCCGATGTCGTCGCTGCCGGCGGCGACTACCAGTCCCCGCCCACCGTCAGCAATGGCAAGGTGTTCGTGGGCGGGCCGGATCGCTTCGTTCACGCGGTTGACCAGCAGACCGGCCGTGATGTCTGGCGCTTCGAGACTTCCGGCCAAGTTTCCGGGGCAGTCACCATTCAGGATGGGCGGGTGTTCTTTGGACAACAGGGCGGCAATAACGATTTCTTTTCCGTGAGCGAGGCCGACGGTTCGCCGATTTGGACCGCGCAAACCGGCTGGGTCTGGACCACCGGCACGCCCCACGGCGAGCGACTCTTCACCGGCACGGTGGACGGCAACATCGTTGCGCTCTCCACCAAAGACGGACGGCGCTTGTGGAAACGTCCCACCAACGGCGGCGTGTATCCCGCCCCGGCGGTCAGCGAAGGCCGCGTCTATACCGGCTCATGGGACGGATATTATTACGCGCTCGACGAAGTGAGCGGGCAGACCGTTTGGGCGTATGCCAAGGAAGGGGTGGATTACCGCTGGGGCGGCGGACCGGATTCGGCGGCAGGCATTCTGTGGAAAAGCAACTTCATCAGCCGCATCGCGCCGCAGGCACTCGTCGCGCTCGATCAACACACGGGCAGGGAAAAATGGCGTTTCACGGATACCACCCGGCCGAAGGTGGGCATGAACGCCACTGCCTCGGCCTCGGGCGACAAGATCTTCGTCTCGACCTCAATTGACCACGACGGCATGCCCTGCGGCGGGCGGTTATTCTGCCTCGACGACACGACCGGCAAGCTGCTCTGGCAATACACCGGCGCTGGAGGATGGACAGGTTCGTCCTGCACCCCGGACACCGTGCTGTGCGGCTCGTCCACGGATGTTTTCATCACCTGCCTGAAGACGGAGGCGACCCCGGAAGGCGCTCCGCAGGTGATCTGGCGCACCCGCGTGGACGGCATCTTTCAAGAGTCCATCCCCGCGATCCACGGCGACCGCGCGTTCATCCTCTGTTCGGACGGTTACCTCTACGCTTTCGAGTGAGGCAAGAGCGGAACGGATTCCACTGCACTCTTCATGTTGACCACTGCATGCCGCGCTCACTTCTGGCTCGCCAGCTCGGCGATCTCGGAGCCGGTCAAGATCCGGTTGTAGATACGGACTTCATCAATCAGCCCGTTGAAAATCTCATCGCCTTCCGGGGTCCGCGCCTTGCCGATGAGAAGGTCACCCGGTCCGCAGCGTTGTGGATATCCCCCGGCTGTTTGCAGCAGCTTGCCGTCCACGTAGAGACGAATCTCGGCCCGGGCATTTTCCTTGGGTTCCTGCACGACGGCCCAATGAAACCAGCGGTTCGGGACCACTGTCCCAATGTCAATGCCTGCTCCGCCACCGGTGTGCCAGTGCCCATCTCCGCTGATCCAAATTCCCAGCCAATGGCCCTGGTCCCGACTCTTCGTAACTACGCCCTGCCAACCGCCGCCAAGGTCAGTCATCTTGAGCCATCCCGCGATGCTCCATGCATCATCGGGCCCGAACCGGAAGACATCGGGGGTTGCCTTGACCCGGATGAAGTTGTTTCCACCGCTCAAGTCTATCGCGTTCCCGACCCGGCCCGGGACGATTGACACGCCGCCCTCCACACTCCCGTCGTGGCCCTTTCCTGAGACATCCGCTCCGGGCTTTGATAGTGAATCGAAGGACCAATGGGCGATGAGACCGGTGTCCAAGCCAGTCACGTGGTCCACGGACGAGGGTGCCTGCCTGCAAGCCACCGCCATCAGAAGTGTTAGGATAGTGCCAGCCACATGCGATGCTGCTCGCATTATCTTGAGGACGCTTGATTTGATCGAGGAGTGGACGATGGCAGGCGGGAGCATAAGGGGAATCGGAATTGGGTGTTTCATGGCAGCTTCGCTGGAATTGTCGGGGTTTCTCACTCAAACGCATAGAAATAACCATCAGAGCACAAAATGAACGCGCGGTCGCCGTGGATGGCGGGAATGGATTCCTGGAAAATGCCGTCCACGCGGGTGCGCCAGAGTAATTTGGCGGTTCCGTCGGGGTTTGCCTGCACGGCGAGGCAGCTGATGAAGACATCGGTAGAGGATCCGCAGATCACGGTTTCGGGCGTGCACGACGAGCCGGTCCAACCGCCAGCACCCGTGTAGTGCCAGAGTAGTTTGCCAGTGGCGTCGTCGAGGCAGAACAGCCGCCCGCCGCAGGGCATGCCGTCGTGGTCGATGGTGGTCGAGATGAAGACCTTGTTGCCGGACGCCGAGGCGGTGGCGTTCATGCCCATCTTCGGCCGGGTG
The DNA here is from genome assembly GCA_025457745.1 of Verrucomicrobiota bacterium. GTDB lineage: Bacteria > Verrucomicrobiota > Verrucomicrobiia > Limisphaerales > JADLHS01 > JALOTT01. The sequence goes on along the minus strand of JALOTT010000101.1, from coordinate 3,095 downwards.
GGGTCGGTGAAACGCCATTTTTCCGCCCCCGTGCGTTGGTCGAGCGCGACCAACGCATGCGGCGCGATGCGGCAAATCAACTTGCCTTTCCACAGGATCGCGGCTGCGGAATCCGGACCGCCGCCGCGGCTGTAATCGACCCCTTCCTTGGCATAAGTCCAGTGGGGCCGTCCGGTTTTTTCATCGAGCGCGAAATAGTGGCCGTCCCACGAACCGGTGTAAGCGCGGCCATCGCTGATCGCCGGTGAGGGATACACTCCGCCGTTGGTCGGGTGCTTCCAAAGCTCGCTTCCATCCTTGGTGGAAAGCGCGACGATGTTGCCATCCACGGTGCCGGTGATGAGCCGGCCGTCGTGCGGGGTGGCGGTAGTCCAGACCCAGCCGGGTTGGGCAGACCAGAGCGGCGAGCCGTCGGCCGCGCTCACGCAGAAGAGATCATCGTTGCCACCCTGTTGACCGAAGAACAACCGGCCGTTCGCGAATGTCGGGGCACCGGAGACCTGGCCGGAGGTTTCGAAACGCCAGAGTTCCTTGCCGGTGGCAGCGTCCACGGCCCGCACGAAGCGATCCGGGCCGCCGACAAACACCTTGCCTTGGACGACCGTCGGCGGCGATTGGTAATCCCCACCGCCCGCAACAACATCCGCGAGGACGCGTCGGCCATTTTCGTAGGTGCATTGCAACAGGCTGTGTTTCCATTGCTCCCTGCCGCTTGAGGAATCGAGCGAGCGGAGAAACAAATCCGATCCGCTGAGGAGGATGCCGTTCGGTGTTCCTGCGAGATTGGCGAGGATGGGATGCGCGGTGGCCTGGGCCGACCAGATTTCTTTTCCTTTCAGGTCGAAGGCCGTGACCTTGCCATCCAAACCAGCGGCGAAAACCGCCTCACCGACGACGATCGGGCGTGAGCGGATATAGTCACTGGTGGTCGCCTTCCAGTCGAGTTTTCCGCTAACGGCATCCACGCAGTAGAGTTCGCGTGTGGCTGAGCCAAGATAGAGTTTCCCACCATGAAGTAGAGGCGGGGAAAATAATTGCCAGGCCCGCGGCTCGCCTTCGTTGAGTGGCAGTTTCCAGGCCAGCGAACCATCGGCGATGCGGATCGCATGAAGTGTCCCATCCTGCGCGGCGACAAACGCCATGCCGTCAGCGGCGAGCGGAGTAACCCGCAAAGGCGAGCCGGCGTCGTAGCTCCACGCGATGCGCTGCGGGCCAGTCAGGTGAAGGGCGTGGAGTATGCCGTCGTCGGTCGCGGCGAGGACATGGTTTTCCGCCAATACCGGTTCACCGAACAGATTGCCGAGGCGCATCGTCCACCACGGCTCGCCGCCGGCCTTGCGGACGACCACGGTGTCCTGCATTCGATAAAATGCGGGCGCGCCGCGCAGGTTGAGCCGACCGAAGGGATAGACGAGGTAGTCGTTGTTTCCCGAGATCGGCGCACAGCCGCGCCGGCAATCCACACGGTCCGCATCCACCTGACGCGTGACCTTGCCAGTCTTCTTGTCGATGTAGAAGACGTGCTTGTCCTTCTCCGTGTATTCCCAACTTCCGCTGGTGGCGCGGAGGACGATGTGATCCTTCTGGATGACAGACGCCGAACTGGCGCGGGGCGCGGAATAGATCTGCAAGCCATCCTGCGGCGTGGTCCAGATGACTTTGCCGGTTATCTCATCAAGGCAGTAGGCCAGCGTTGTCACTCCGGGCGAGGCGATGTAAACCCGCCCGTCCTCGACCGACGCGGACGCATACCAAGACATGCCGATGGGGAGCTTCCACGCGACCCCGCCCGTGCGCGGGCCGGCATCGGGTGAGAGGCCGGATTGTTCGAGGGTGCCGCCGAACACGGGCCAATCGGTCTTGCTAGGCGATGGCTTTTCGCGTGTGCCGCGCACTTCTTCTATGAAGCTCGGGTTGGATTGGATTTTTTCCAGTGCTTGAAAAGCTCCTTCCATCGCATGTTAGCGCGAGGGATCGACCGGCCCCCAGGCCGAAAAAGCAGCGCATGCTTCGTGGAATTCCGCCATGTCAACCCCGCGATGCACAAGATGCCTCACCCACGAAAAGATCAGTGAGTGGCGGCGCGCGGCGTTGTCCGGAGTGGTTGGTTGGATGAGGAAATCACGGCGCATGGCGTCGATCTCCACGATCCCAGTGGGAACGAATACTTCTGCCGCGCGCACTACCGACAAGTGGGCCAGCACCATCAGAACCGCAAATCCGCGGATGGAAACCGGGAGTTTCATTCCTGCACGAGGATTGAACCATCGCAGGCAACAGCAAGACCTCAACGGATATGATTGAACGGAATCTGTCATAACCGCTGTCCCTGTTTCAGTAGCAGTTCCTTCAGTTTGGCATAAGGAACATCCTGCACGGCCCGGCTATCCTCAATAGCGATGGCCGCCGCAGTTCCGGCGCTCTGGCCGAGGATCATGAACACCGGTTCCATGCGGATCGAGCCGAAGGCGACATGCGAGGCGGAGAGGCTGACGGGGACTAACAGGTTTTCACACTCCGCTTTCTTCGGCACGATGGACCGGTAGGAGACCGGATAGGGTCCGGCACAGTGATGCCCGAAGCCACCTTCGTTGCGCACGGTGGTCTTGCCGATTTCCTCGACCACCACGCGCTGGCAGAAATGCGAGTCCATCGGGTAGGAGGCGAGTCCGATCGAGTCTTGTGCGATACGTTCCCTTTCACAGTTGGCCTGGGTCATGACGTAATCCGACACCATGCGGCGGCCTTCGCGAATGTAGAGTTGATGCGGCCAGTGGCCGGTTTCCTTGAACTCCCGTGGATCGAGGCCGAAGCGGTTCACCCGTTCCTGCACTTCCTTGGGAACCTGCGAATCGTTGGCGAGGAAATACAGCAGCCCTTGTTGGTAGGTGACGTGGTCTTGGTAAATCTTCTCACGCAACTGATAGAGTTCACGGAGCGGCACGGGAAGGCCGCGCCGCGGTGGCGGCATTTGTGAGAATGAAACCGGCTCGAATGTCCCATCCGGCCAGCGGTGGCTGCCGCCGACGAGGTCCGTGGAGAAGCTGCCGGCGTTGTTCGCGTCGCCGTTGCGCAACTGCACCGGGCCATCGGTC
>JALOTT010000100.1 GCA_025457745.1 Verrucomicrobiota bacterium | reverse complement strand
AAAGCCCTGCAAAAGGTGGTGAAGGCGGGCCTGCGCGACGGCAACCTCGTCGAAGTCGAAGGTGAAGGCGTGGCGGAAGGCACAACCGTGGTCACCCTCGGCTCCTACGCGCTGCCGAAGGAGACGAAGGTCACCGTGCTTCCCGCCAAGGAGGGCTCCAAATGAGCGACGGCGCCCCCGGCCAACCGAGCCCGATGCTGCGCCCGGCGGACGACCTGCCGTTCGCCGTCCGCCACCGGCTCGCCATCATCTTCATCACGCTCGCCGTGTGTCTCGGCGGCGTCTTCTCGGCGCTGCGCATGCCGTCGTCGGTGTTCCCCGAAACGGAGTTTCCGCGCTGCGTCATCCTGATCGACAACGGCGTCATGCCGGCCGACGAGATGATGGCCACCATCACGCGGCCCATCGAGGAGGCGATGAAGGACATCCCCGGCGTGGTGCAGGTGCGTTCGGCGACGGGGCGCGGTAGCGCGGAGGTGAACGTGTTCTTCAACTGGCAGGTGAACATGGTGGAGAGCGAACTGTATGTGCTGAACCGCATTTCCCAACTCAAGTCCAGCCTGCCGGCGAACGCCAAGACGACCGTGTGGCGGCTTACGTTCAATGCCTTTCCCATCATCGGCGTCAGCCTGACCAGCCCGAAGCGCGAACTCACTGAGCTGTGGGAACTCGCGCGTTATGATCTCAAGCCGCGCTTTCTGCGCATTCCCGGCATTGCCCGCGTGGACCTCGTCGGTGGCCGCGCGCCGGAGTATCACGTCGTCGTTGACCCGTTGAAGCTGGCGGCGGCAAACCTCGCACTCACGGACATCACCACGTCTCTGGAGAAAAACAACCTCGTCGCGCCCGCCGGTTTCCACATGGAGAACTACACGATCTACCTGGCGCTGGTGGACAGCCGGGTAAAAGGGCCGCAGGACATTGAGGACTTCGTGGTGCTGATGCGCGACAATCAGCCGGTCCGCATTCGTGACTTCGCGCGCGTCGAGCGCGGGCCAGAGCCGGTCTTCAACGTGGTCAATGCGCAAGGGCAACGCGCTGTGCTGATGAATATCCGCGCCCAGCCGACGGGCAGCAGCATTTTGAACATTGCGGAGGACTTGAAGGCGCAACTGGCCGACCTGCGCAAAACCCTGCCGCCGGACATGACACTTTCGTTTTACTACGACCAGTCGCTGCTCGTGAAGGACTCGGTGGGCAGCGTGTGGGAGGCCATCATCGTCGGCCTGCTGTTCGCCGTGGTGATTCTCTATTTGTTCCTTAAAAACTGGGGCAGCGTGCTCACGGCCATCGTGGTGATACCCGTATCGGTGCTGGCAACGGTGGTTGTGATGCTGGCGGCGAAACTGACGTTCAACCTGATGACGCTCGGCGGCATCGCCGCGGCCATCGGCCTTATCATTGACGACGCCATTGTGGTCGTCGAAGCCATCTACGCGAAGGTGGCGCACGGCGAAAAGCGATTGCAGGCCATCAAGTCCGGCATGGGCGAAATCATCCATCCGCTCATTGGCTCGACCCTGACGCCGGTGGTGGTTTTCATTCCGCTGGCGTTTCTGGACGGTCTGCCCGGCGTGTTCTTTCGCTCGCTGGCATTGACGATGGTGGTGGCGTTGCTCACGTCATTGGTGCTGGCGGTGACGCTGACGCCCTCGCTGGCGTCCATTTTCCTCCGCGACCACGAACATCTGGAACATGGTCACGCGCCGAAGGCCGAGGAAGGCGGGTACATCCTGCGGCCGTTGTTGCGCGGGTTCGAGGCGTTGCTGCGGCGGGCGTTGCGCTGGCGGTGGGCGACGCTGCTGCTCTGCCTGCTCATCGGCTTCGGAGGCTGGCAGGCGTATCAACGGTTGCCCAGCGGTTTCATGCCCGACATGGACGAGGGCGGTTTCGTCATTGACTGCCTGACACCGTGGGGGACGAGCCTGGAGGAAACCGACCGCATGATGCGGCAGGGCGAGGCCATTCTGCTGGCCACGCCCGAGGTTGAAGGGTACTCGCGCCGTACCGGAGCGCGGCTGGCGCTCGCCGTGGCCGAACCGAACAAGAGCGATTTCCTGGTGAAACTGCGGGCGAACCGCAAACGCAGCACCGAGGAGGTAAAACAGGAACTGCGCCGCAAATTTAACGCAGTGCTGCCGGGCGGCGAATGGGAGTTTCCCGGCATTCTGGGCGACTTGATCGGCGACCTCCTGTGGTCGCCCAAGCCGATTGAGATCAAATTGTTCTCCAACGACACGGACTGGCTGATGAAGAAAGCGCCGGAGGTCAAGGAAGCCATCGCGAAGGTCAGAGGCGTGGTGGACACCTTCGACGGCTTGAAAATGACCGGTCCGACGATCAGCTTCCGCATCCGCGCGACGGACGCGCAACGCCACGGTTTAACCAGCGACGACATCGCCGCCGCCATCAATACCACCATGCTGGGCCGCACGGCGTCGAGCGTGCTGGAAGGCGACCGCGTGGTGGAAATCCGCGTCGTGACCGAACCAAGTCAGATTGGCCGCCTCGACACGTTGCGGGAACTGCCATTGCGGACGCCCTCCGGCAGCCTGGTGAAGCTCTCGCAGGTCGCCGACATTACCGAGGAAGCCGGGAAACTCGAACTAGCGCGCGAGGATTTGCGGCAACTGGTCGCCGCCACCGCCAACCTGGAAAACCGCGACCTTGGCAGTGGCATCGCCGAGATCAAGCAAGTGCTGGCCGCGGACAAGAGCATCCCGCCCGGCGTGATCGAGTTCGGCGGCCTGTTCCAGCAACAGCAGGAAAGTTTCCGCAACCTGCTCGTCGTGCTCTTCCTCGGCATCGCGCTCGTCTTCACCGTGCTGTTGCTGGAATTCCGCAGCTTTCGCGAACCTTTCGCTATCGTCTTCGGCAGCGTGCTGGCATTGACCGGAACGATCGGCGCGCTGTGGCTCACCGGCACGACGCTGAACATCGTGAGCTTCCTCGGCGCGATCATCGGCGTTGGCATCGTGGCGAAGAACGGCATCCTCATGCTCGACCTGGTGGATCATCACCTGGCCGAGGGCGCGGGCATCGAAGAAGCGCTGGTGCGCTCCGGGAGGAGGCGGTTGCGGCCGATTCTGATGACCACGTTTGCGACCGCACTGGCGATGCTGCCGCTGGCGTGGGGCATCGGCCATGGCGCGGACATGCTGCGACCATTGGCCATCGGCATCATCGGCGCGTTGTGCATCTCGATGCTCTTTTCGCTCATCGCCACGCCGACGGTGTATTGCCTGATCATGCGGCTGCGGGAAAAACCGGCGGTTCGAAAGCTCACCCCGGTTGAGTGAGAAAGATTTAAGACAGAAAAATGTTCTTGCCCGAAGATAACAGAATGACCTCGGATCCGCACACGGCGGAATCTCTTTCAAAGCGCGTGTGAAATTGCCAGACTAATTCCATGAAGTTCACCTCACTTTTGCTCACTCTGCTGGTCGCCGTCGGCGCCCACGCCGCCCCTAAAACCAAGCACCCGCGTCCAAACATCGTGTTCCTCCTTGCCGACGATCTGGGCTACATGGACATCGGCGCGAACAATCCGAAAACCTTTTACGAAACGCCAAACATTGACGGGTTGGCGCGAAAGGGAATGCGCTTCACGCAAGGCTACGCCGCGTGCCCGGTTTGTTCACCGACACGCGCAAGCATCATGACCGGCAAGTATCCCGTGCGCACTGGCGTGACTGATTACATCGGCGGCAACCGGCCCGGCAAGTTGAAGCCCGCGCCGAACGCCGAACATCTGCCGTTGGAGGAAGTCATCATTGCGGAACGGTTGCGTGATGCGGGCTATGCGACCTTCTTTGCCGGCAAATGGCATCTCGGCGGCGGCGAGTATTCACCGAACGCGCAAGGCTTCGGCCCCGGGCTCACCTCTGGCGCGGGCGCGAAAGGCAACATTCAGTTTTGGTATCCCCGGTCGGATGTTCCCGTGCCCGACGCGAAGGACGACCCGAAGACCACCGACCGCATCGCCAACGAGGCCGTGCGCTTCATCGAGACGCACACGAACCAGCCTTTCTTCGCCTACCTCCCGTTTCTCGCTGTTCACACACCGATTCAAGCCCGGCGCGACCTCGTGGAAAAATACGAACGCAAAAAAGCCTCCGCACCGCCCGACGCGTGGGGACAGGAACGCGAACGCCAGGTGCGGCTCGTGCAAAACCACCCCACCTACGCAGCGATGTTGGAGCAAATGGATTCTGCCATCGGCCGCGTGCTTGCGGCGCTGGAGCACACGGGCCTCGCCGGGAGAACCATTATCGTATTCATGTCCGACAACGGCGGCCTCTCCACTTCTGAAGGCCATCCGACCTCGAATCTGCCATTCCGCGGCGGTAAGGGCTGGCCTTACGAAGGCGGCATCCGGGAACCGTGGATTGTTTGCGCGCCGCGTGTGACAAAAGCCGGCAGTGTTTGTGACACGCCTGTCATCAGCACGGATTTTTATCCCACGCTGCTCGCGCTCGCCGGCCTGCCGTTATTCCCGGAGCAACATCGTGACGGCGTGAGCCTCGTGCCGGTGCTCAAGGGAAAGAAGCTCCGTCGAGGCGAGCCGTTGTTCTGGCACTATCCGCACTATGGCAATCAAGGCGGCGCTCCGTGCGGCGCGATTCGCGACGGCGATTGGAAACTCATCGAGTGGTATGAAGATGGCAGCCTCGAACTCTTCAACGTCCGGGACGACGTGAGCGAAAATAAGAACCTCGCCGCCGAACAACCGGACTTGGTAAAAAAGCTTCACGCCAAGCTGGTCGCCTGGCGCAAATCCGTGAACGCCCTCATGCCGACGCCCAATCCGGCATTTGGCCGATGACTCGGTTCAGAGCGCGGGTTGTCCTCAATCCGCAGCGGCTGCGAACATGCTGGTGCACGGCGCGGCTTGAAATTCTCCGAATCGTCATTCACTTCGACGCGCTGCGAGTTGAGGACAAATCGCGGTCCGGTTTCGGACGGAGCGCGGATTGTCCTCAATCCGCAGCGGCCACGAACGCAGGCAAGGCGTGAAACCTTCCCACCCATCACCATTTCCACACCGCGCGAGTTGTCCCAACTCGCCGCGTGCCGGTTGGCGGAAAGCGGTCCTGAAAATTGAAGCTTGGTTTGCAATCGTAGCTGCTGCGGCTTGGGACAAGCCGCGCTCCGTGAAAATCCTCGCAGGACGCCACAACATTGACTTGCCCGCTCCGGCTCATCATGCTCAACGCAGTGATGCTTGAGCAGACCGTCAAGATCGTTTCCAACGAGCGTGACACCGACCTCTACTTCCGGTTGGTGGTTCGCGCACCGCAAATCGCCCTGTTGGTTCAGCCGGGGCAGTTTGCGCACATTCGCATCCCACCGTTGAGAGACGCGTTGCTCCGGCGGCCATTCAGCGTTTATCAGGTCAACGGCGAAACTTTTTCCATCCTCTACAAAACGGTCGGCAAAGGCACCGAGGTCCTTTCGCGCATGAGCCCCGGCGACGAACTCAGTGCCATCGGCCCGTTGGGTCATGGGTTCACCGTGCCGCAGCGCGGCGGCGAAACTCCGTTGCTGGTCGCGGGCGGCTACGGCATGGCCGCGATGTATCTGCTGGCGCAGCGGTCGCCGCAGAAAGGAATCGTTTTCGTTGGAGGCCGGCGGCGGTTGGACATTTTGTGCGAAAAAGAATTTCAAGCCATCGGCTGGGATGTGCGTGTGGCCACCGAGGATGGCAGCCACGGGGAGAAGGGACTCGTGACGCAACCGCTGCTGGCAGAAATCCGAAATCCGACCCGCTGCGACGGCGCGACAGCGCGGCGAGAATCCGAAATCCGAAATTACAAACTGTTCGCCTGCGGCCCAACGCCAATGCTCAAAGCTGTTTGCAAGATTGCCGTGGAGTTCAACGTGCCGGCGGAAATTTCCGCCGACGAACACATGTGCTGCGGCGTTGGCGTTTGTTTGACGTGCGTGATTCCAGTCAAAGCCTGTGACGGTTGGGAATACCAGCGCACCTGCACCGAGGGACCGGTGTTTGATTCGCGGAACGTTTTATGGGAGGTGCCCGGATGAATTTACGATTTACGATTTACGATTTACGATTGCAGCATTTCTTCGTTCCAACACTGGAGGTGCGCTGGTGAACTTATCTGTGCAGATCGGCAAGCTGACGCTGCAAAACCCGGTGACCGTGGCCTCGGGCACGTTCGGCTACGGCGTCGAATACGCACAACTGCTCGACCTCAATCAGCTCGGCGCGGTCGTGGTGAAAGGCATCCGACTTGAACCTGTTCGTGGCAATCCAACGCCACGCACCTGCGAAGTCACAAGTGGTATGATCAATGCCATCGGCCTCCAAGGGCCAGGCGTGGACGGCTTCATCAAGAAATACTGGCCGTTCCTCAAAACTCTGAAGGTGCCGACGATCATCAACATCTGGGGCACGACGGTCGAGGAATACGCCGAGGTGGCGCAGCGCTTCGATGCGCTTGGCGGAGTTGGCGCGCTAGAGGTGAACGTTTCCTGTCCCAACATCAAGGAAGGCGGCGGACAGTTCGGTACGGATTGCAAGCTGCTCAACCAGGTGGTGGCCGCGTGCCGGAAGGCCACAACCCTGCCACTGATCACGAAGATGAGTCCAAACGTCGTGAGCATCGCGCCCTACGCCAAAGCCGCTGAGGACGCCGGCAGCGACGCGCTGGCGGTGACAAACAGCTACCCGGCGATGGCAATTGATATCGAGACGCGCCGACCCAAAATCGCGAATGTCACCGGAGGCCTCACCGGGCCGTGCATCAAGCCCATCGCCATCAAACTCGTTTGGGAAGCGGCGAAGGCCGTGAAGATTCCCATCATCGGCATGGGCGGGATTCAGAACGCCGCGGATGCGATTGAGTTCATGATGGCCGGTGCGAGTGCGGTGGCGGTGGGCACGGCCAATTTCTACGAACCGCAAACCGCCCTGCAAGTCATCGCTGGCATCCGCGAGTTCATGCAGCAGCGTGGCATCAAGGACGTGCGCAAAATCGTCGGCAGCGTGGAGGTGGGCAAGTGATACCAGTTGCCATTCCTGTCTTGGGTTGGCCGCCTGTCGGGCTTGGGTGCGGCACTTCCCGCCGGAAGAACCGTAACCTGCCATTTCATTCGACCGTCTGATCGCACATCATGAGAACGCACTTCACGATCGTGGCATTGATTGGGATGGCGATGACCAGTTTGCTGGCCGCGCCAACACCCTCGAAACCGAACATCATCTTGATCCTGTCCGATGACGTCGGGCTGGGCGATGTCCATTGCACTGGCGGGCCGTTCAAGACGCCGAACCTCGACGCGCTGGCCGCGGGGGGGACGCGCTTCGAGTATTGCTATTCTACGCCGCTGTGCGGGCCGTCGCGCTGCCAATTACTCACCGGCCGCTACCCGTTCCGCACCGGCCTGATCAACAACCAAAGCCACAACGCCGTCGCGCCCGACCGCGAAACCATGATCCCGACCGTGATGAAAAAGGCCGGCTACGTGACGGCCAGCGCCGGCAAATGGGGGCAGATCTGCCTTGGCCCTGGCGAATGGGGCTTCGACGAATACATCGTCTTCAAGGGCAGCGGTCGTTACTGGCGCGACCAGGCCACGATCTACACCCTCAACGGTCAGCAGAAGGATCTGCCGGAAGGGAAATATCTGCCCGACCGCATGCACGACTTCGTCGTGGACTTCATCACGCGCCACAAAGACCAGCCGTTTTTCGTCTATTACCCGATGTCGCACATTCACGGCCCCATCGTCCGTACGCCCGACAGCCAACCCGGCGCGAGCAAGGACCAACTCTACAGCGACAACGTCGAATACATGGACAAGCTTGTCGGCAAACTCATGACCGAACTCGACCGCCTCAAGCTGCGCGAAAGGACCCTCGTGCTGTTCACGGGCGACAACGGCACCGCGCGCTTCGGTGTCGAAGCCGCGACGGTGAACGGCAAGGCGATCAGCGGCCAGAAAGCCACCATGCTCGAAGGCGGCAGTCGCGTGCCGCTCGTCGTCAACTGGCCGGGCACCACGCCCGCTGGCAAGGTCAATCGTGATCTGACCGACTTCAGCGACTTCTTCGCCACCTTTGCCGAACTCGGCGGCGCGAAGCTGCCCGGGGGCGTCACGCTGGACAGCCACAGCTTCGCGCCGCAAATCAAAGGCCAGAAAGGCACCCCGCGCGAGTGGGTCTATGTCGAACTCAACGGCAGATCCTACGTCCGCGACGCGCGTTACAAGCTCACCCATCGGGACGAGCTTTTCGACCTGCGCGAGGCGCCGTTCAAGGAGATTCTCATTGCGAAGGAAACCGCTTCACCGGAGGCCGTCGCTGCCCGAACGAAACTGCAGGCGATTCTCGATCAGCATCCCACGGGCACGGCCGCCGGCCCCGACGGCTCCAAGAAGGCGGCGAAAAAGGCGAAGAAGCTCCGCCGTCAACGGCAGTGACCGCCATCAAAGCGCAGGCTGGCGCGACGGCGGTGGCGGTCGGCGCAGCGAATCTCTACGAGCTGCAGACAGCTTTGCAGGTGATTGATGGCAGCGTGCAGGTGGCGAAATGAATGGCGTGATTTCCAAACGAACAGGAGCGCGGACAGCTTTGTCCGCGCGAAACGAAACGGTGAGCAGAGCGTCGAGATGCAAAGACAAACAAGATCGCGCGGACTCAGCGGTCCGCGCTCCGGGCTTGTGGGTTCGTCGGCTGGCGCTCGCCTGCGTCGTGACTTTCGTCGCGTTGACGTCGGCACAAGCCGGTGATGTCGCCGCTAAACATCCCAACATTGTTTTCCTATTCGGCGATCAGTTGCGCGCGTCAGCCACGGGCTATGGCGGCGATCTGAACGTGCGCACCCCCAATCTGGATTCACTCGCCAAGGAGAGCGTTAATTTCCGCAATGCCGTTTCCGTGTGCCCCGTTTGCACTCCATTCCGCGCGGCGCTCATGACGGGGCGATTCCCCACCACGACCGGCATGTTTCTGAACGACGCGTATCTTCCCGACCGCGAAGTTTGCCTCGCCGAGGTGCTCAAGGAATCCGGTTACGACACCGCCTACATCGGCAAGTGGCATTTGGACGGCCACGGTCGTTCGAGCTACATCCCGCCGGAGCGTCGCCAGGGATTCGACTATTGGAAGACGGCCGAGTGCGAGCACGACTACAACCATTCCCACTACTACAGGGGCGATTCCAGCGAGAAGAAGTTTTGGGACGGCTATGATGCATTCGCCCAAACTCGCGATGCGCAGCAATATATCCGCGACCACGCGAAAGCTGACAAGCCGTTCGTTCTGTTCGTGTCCTATGGCATTCCGCATTTCCCGCACGGCAGTGCGCCGGAGAAGTTCAAAGCCATGTATCCTCCGGACAAGATTCGCTTCCGACCCAACGTGCCGGCGGAAATGCAGACGCAAAAGAACCGGATCGAAGCACAGGGTTATTACGCCCACACCACCGCGCTCGATGAAGGTGTCGGCGAGTTAATGCGAACGGTGGCCGACGCCGGCCTCCAAACGAATACCATCCTCGTGTTCACATCGGACCACGGCGAGATGCTGGGATCGCACGGCGTTCCCACCACGACCAAGCAAGTGCCCTGGGATGAAGCGGCGCATGTTCCTTTCCTGATTCGCTACCCCGAAGCCCACGGCCACAGTGGTCGCGTTGCAAGCACCCCGCTCACCACGCCGGACATCATGCCGACGCTGCTGAAGCTGGCTGGGTTGAAGGTTCCCAAATCCGTGGAAGGCCGGGACCTTTCCGACGTGGTGAAGAAAGCCAGTGAAAACCCGGACCGCGCCGCGCTCTACATGGGCGTGGCCCCATTTGCGCGCAAGGAACTCAATAAGGAATACCGCGCCATTCGCACTGACCGTTACACCTACGTCCGCGCGCTGGACGGCCCGTGGCTGTTGTTCGACGACGAGAACGATCCGTTCCAGATGAACAACCTGGTCGGTCAATCACAGCACACCAAACTTTGCCGAAAGCTCGAAAAGCGCCTGCAATACGCTCTCGAATCAATCCGTGATGATTTCCGCCCGGCAGCCTACTACGTGCAAAAGTTCGGATACGAACTCGCGCCACACGGCAGTTTGTCCTACGAACCTGGCGCCAAGGTGCAGTCGCCGAAAATCCAGTCGCGCGAATTGCGGTGAGCCGGAGAACGATTCTCCCGTGGAAACCGGGCGGGGCGCAAAACGACCGCGCCGCAGGTGCGAAATCTATGCCGCCGGTGAATTTATTTCCTCAAACCTCCGGTGCCCCCAAAACTCATTGCGGATTTGCCGCCGCTCCCGCCTTCTGCTCGAACAGTTTTTCCAGGTCGGCATCGCGCGGGTGGCCGGCGCCAAGCGCGCGCTGGTAATGCCATCGGGCCAGTTCAATCAGCGGCGGCGATTGCGTGGCGTAAATCACGGCCAGATTGTTGTGCGCGGCGCCGTAGCCCGGATCGAGCTGGATGGCCTTGCGCAGGGCCGTTTCCGCCGGGCCGCGCAGGCCCTTGTGACTGAGCGTAATGCCGAGGTAATTCTGGACTTCGGCACTTTGCGGATTGAGCCCGGCGGAGCGGCTGAACGCGTCGAGGGCTGCGTCGTATTTTTCCTGGCGGAAACGGAGGTAGCCAAGAATCGAAAGGCTGTAGGCGTC
>JALOTT010000099.1 GCA_025457745.1 Verrucomicrobiota bacterium | reverse complement strand
CCAAACGCTTTCCGCGATTAGACCGGGTGCGGGCGCTGTTCGTCGAGCCGCCCCGCCGCGCCGCCCGCAAACAATCGAAGGCTTAACTTCGCGCCATTCACGTTCACGCCGCTTCGCGTCCGTTTTGCAAGGCCTCGCTGAGGCGGTGTAAACGCCGCGCCCAAAAATCGGCAAGGATTGGGGCATTGAATGTTCAAAGCTGGATATTCGATGTTTTCTCTCTAAACTCCGCCCATGCGAATTTTGTCAGGCATCCAGCCTTCGGGCGCGTTGCATCTCGGAAACTATTTCGGGATGATGCGGCCCGCCATCGAACTTCAAGAACTGGGCGAGGCGTTTTACTTCATCGCGGACTACCATTCGATGACCTCGCTGTTCGATCCCGCCGAGCGGCGGCAGAATTCGCTCGACGTGGCCCTGGATTTTCTCGCGTGCGGCCTCGACCCGAAGAAGTCGGTGTTCTTCAAGCAGTCCGACGTGCCGGAGGTTTGCGAGTTGACCTGGTTGCTCGGCACGCTCACGCCGATGGGGTTGTTGGAACGCTGCCATTCTTTCAAGGACAAGTCCGCGAAAGGACTTCCCGTGAATTTTGGGCTGTTCGCCTACCCGGTGCTGATGGCAGCGGACATTTTGATTTATGACTCGAACATCGTGCCCGTCGGCCAGGACCAGAAGCAGCACGTCGAAGTCGCACGCGATATCGCCATCAAGTTCAATGAGGTTTACGGCCAGACGTTCGTGATTCCCGAACCGAAAATCCGCGGCGAGGTGGCCAAGGTGCCCGGCACGGACGGCGAAAAGATGAGCAAAAGCTACGGCAACACCATTGAAATATTCGGCGACGAAAAAGTGCTGCGGAAAAAAATCATGGGCATCAAGATGGATAGCCGCACACCGCAGGAGCCGAAGCCAGACGCGGAGCAGAATCTTGCCATCCAAATCCTGAAACTCGTCGCGCCACCCGCAGTGGCGAAGGATTTTCAAGATCGCTTGCGCGCCGGCGGTTTGGGATATGGCGACTTGAAGAAAGCGCTGTTCGAGCACTACTGGAATTACTTCGCCGAGGCGCGCAAGAAGCGCGCAGATCTGGTTTCAAATCTGGACTACGTAAACAAAGTCCTTGCTGACGGCGCGGCGAAGGCGCGGGCCAAGGCGCAGGAGGTTCTGCAGCGCGCACGCAAGGCAAGCGGGTTGGAGTAGGACCGGGGCCGTAGCCGCGCTTGTGAAAGCGCGGAACGTTCGACAGACCCCCCCCCCCGCGTTTTTACAAACGCGGCTACGAAGTCAACGGGCGTGCCTCAACAACCACTCGTAAAGCTCCGGATGGTTGTAGGTCTCCGTCCACGAGTTGTGGTTGGCTTCGGGATAAATCGTGAACTTCACTTCCTTCGCGCCCAGCATTTTCAGAGGAACACGATGGCAGGACCGCCACAACAGTCCCCCCTTGGGAGGGGTCAGGGGTGGGACTGTTAGCTACATAATTTTCAACTTTGGCAAATCCTGCGAATCCACCAAACCCACCGGCTCGCGCCTGGCGTTCACCACAATCAAATCATCAATGTTGCGCTCGTTGAAGATTTTCAGCGCCTCGACCGCCAGTGCGTCGTCGCGAACGCAAATCGGGTTGCGGGTCATCACGCCCCGGAGTGAGCGGGATAGGAGGTTTTCGTCGGCGGACATGTGCCGTCGGAAATCGCCGTCCGTGAACACGCCCACCAGTTTGTCGCGGGCATTCACGACGGCGAGACTGCCGGACTTAGCGCGCGTCATGACCAGCAACGCTTCTTTTACGGTGAGCGTTTCGCCCGCCACGGCGTTGCGTTCGCCTGTGCGCATGATGTCGCCCACGCGCAGCAACATCGCGCGGCCAATCGCGCCGGACGGATGGAGTCTGGCGAAATCCTTTTGCCGGAAACCACGCGCCTGCAACACGGCCATCGCCAGCGCGTCGCCCATCACGAGCATGGCCGTCGTGCTGGCGGTAGGCGCGAGATTGAACGGACAGGCTTCCTTGGGCACTTTGACGTTGAGCACTACTTCGCTGTGCCGGGCGAGCGATGATTTCCCGCTGCCGGTGAGCGTGATGATTTTGACGGAAAATCTTTTCAGCGCGGGCAGCAGGTTGAGCAACTCCTCTGACTCGCCGGAATAGCTCAACGCCAGAATCACGTCGCCGTCGCTGACGATGCCGAGGTCGCCATGCAAGGCGTCCACGCTGTTCAAGACCACGCTCGTCGCGCCGGTACTGGTGAGCGTGGCGGAGATCTTTTGCCCCACCTTGCCCGACTTGCCAATGCCCACAACGACGATCTTGCCACGCCGCCCAAGCGCTTCGACGATGACGTCCACAGCACGGCCAAACCCATCGTCGAGTTGCGCGCGCACTTTCTTGAGTGCGGCCAGTTCGATGTCGAACACTTCACGAGCTTTGGCCAGATGACTCACGCGCCGAGGATGCGGGGAAAGGCCGTGGATTTCAACCAGTAAGCGCACACCACGACGTTGACCGACCCATGACACGTGATTGTGGTCATCTGTGCGGTAACAAGCAAGGTGATCGCCACCTCAAAGTTAAATTACAAATGTGGTTTGATTGGTTGCGTCTGGGTTCCGTCGTAATGTTGACATGCATGCCCTCGGGTGGTTGAATTAGAAAACCCCGACCTTCACCGGTCGGCAATAAACGAAACGAGAATGAGAATGAGTATGAAATTGACAAAGATAGGTTTGGCTTTTGGCGTTTTGATCGCGGGAACGGAAACCGCCGTGCTCCAAGCGCAGCCGGCACCGCAGCCGGCGGCGGCTTCAACCAACGCGGCTTTGTCGCCGAAGATCGAATTTGCCACGCCGATTTACGATTTTGGGAAGGCGAAGATCAGTGGGCCTGTGAAACATGATTACGTGTTCACCAACACGGGCCAGGCGATGCTCGAGGTTACTGCGGTTCATCCCGGTTGCGGTTGCACCACCGCCGGAACCTGGACGCGCCAGGTGGAGCCGGGAAAGACGGGGATCATTCCCATTCAGTACAACGCCCCCGCCATCCCCGGATCGGTCGCCAAAGTCATCAACGTGACGTGCAATGACCCGCGGCAGCCTACGGTGGTTCTGCAAATCAAGGGCACGATTTGGAGTCCGATCGAGGTGGTCCCCACCTACGCAGTGTTCAACGTCACCTCCGACTCGGTAACCAACGCCACCAGCAGCGTGCGCATCCTCAACAACGAGGAAACGCCGCTGACGCTCTCCGCACCGGAGATCAACAATCCGAATTTTGCCGCCGAAGTTAAAACCAAACAGCCGGGAAAGGAGTTTGAAGTGGTCGTCCGGCTGGTGCCGCCGTTGAATGGTGAGAATACTCAAGGGGTGATCACCTTGAAGACCTCCTCGACCAACATGCCCCTCATCAACATCAACGCTTCGGCGAGGTTGCAGCCGGCCTTGGTGGCGAATCCTCCGGTCATAACGCTGCCGCCGGCGCCCAACACCAACAATGTGCGACCGGTGATTTACATTCGGAACAACAGCCCCAGCGCGTTCGCGCTTTCCGATCCCGTGGTCAACGCCAAGGGGGTGGATGTGCAAATCAAGGAGATCGAGCCGGGCCGCTATGCCACCGTGACCTTGACGTTTCCGCCAGACTTCACGAATGCGCCGGGCGAGAGAATTCAGTTAAGCCTCAAGACCGGTCTGGCCCAACCCCCGACCTTTGAGGTGCCGGTGTTCCAACTTCCGCGGGTCAAACAATAAGCCGGTTGCCAATAATCATTTCCGATCAGGCAGGGACTGCAGTCCTGCGAGTCGCATTGCGCAGGGATTTGGACGGAATTCATCCACCATCGGGCGGCGCCGGAAAAGCGCTGTTTAACCACTGCAATTGCGGTTGATCACAATTTCATCGAGGTCAAATCTTCAACGTGCGCCGACTGGTGTTTGTGGTAGAGCGCGACGATGAGCGCCAGGCCGACCGCCACTTCCGCCGCCGCCACGGTGATGATGAAAAAGACCATGATCTGGCCGTTGAGGTTGTCGTTGAACCGCGAAAAGGAAACGAGCGCCAGGTTCGCCGAGTTGAGCATCAATTCCAGCGACATGTAAACAACGATGAGGTTGCGCCGCGTAAGTACGCCCAGCAGCCCCAGCGCGAACAACAGCGCGCTCACGACGAGATAATGTTCAAGGCCGACGATCATTTGGTTTGGCCACGAAAAGGCAGAAAAAGCTCAAGCGAGAATTCCTTTTACGCCTGTTGTGCTTTTCTGTGGCAGTTCATCACTTCAAATCTTTCTTGCTCAGCAAAATGACGCCCACCATCGCCACAAGGAGCAGGATGGAAACGATTTCAAACGGCAGCAGGTAATTCGTGAACAGCATCTTGCCGAGCGGCATGGTTGCGCCTTCGACTGTGGGCGCAGGCAAACCCTTGCCGGGATTCGTCGCAAGCAGCGACTTCATGAAAATGGCGACGATGGCGCCAATGGCAGCTAGTCCGGCGCCGAGTCCCAGCTTTTTGACCTTCCGCCGTTCTTCCTCTTTCAGGTCGAGCATCATGATAACGAAGAGGAAGAGCACCATGACCGCGCCCGCATAGACGAGCACCTGCACCGCCGCGAGGAAGAACGCGTGCAACAACACGAACAGTCCCGCCATCGAAATGATGGTCAGCACGAGAAACATCGCGCTGGTGACCGGGTTGCGGCTGAACGGATTGGCGACCACCAGCACGCCGCACCCCAGCGTCAGCGCCGCGAAGACGTAAAACAAAATGTCAGGAGGTCCTATGCTCAAACCGCGGTTATAATAAGGAACGCTTCCCGCATGCGTCAAAGCGAATAAGCAGCCGAGAACGGGCGCGAGTTGGCACTGATTGGCGGTTACGAAATCAGCGTTCGCGCCTTCGCCAGCGCTTCGTCCAGCTTGCTCGCATCCTTGCCGCCGCCGCGGGCGTTGTCGGGTTTGCCGCCGCCTTTGCCGCCAACGATGGGGGCGATCTGTTGGATAATCTTCCCGGCCTGAACTTTCGCCGTGAACTCCGGTGTGACCGCCGCAATGAGCGCAACGCTTCCGCGCTGCGGGCCACCACCGAGGACGATGACGCCTTTGAACTGGCTCTTCAACGCGTCGGCGACGAGTTGGAGGAAATCGCCGTCCACCGCGCCGAGGTTGTGGATGATCGCCGGCACGCCGTTCACCGGCTTGATCTCTTCCAGCAGCAGGCTGGCGGCGTTCGAGGCTTCGCGTTGCTGCGCGGCCTTCAATGACTTCTCCAATTCCTTTTGCTGCTCGACGAGCGCCACGATCTTGTTTTCCAGCTCATGCACGGGTGAATTTACTTTGCCGGCGAGGGACTTGATCAACGTGAGTTCGTCCGCGGCTTTGCGATACGCTTCCATCCCCGCGATGGCTTCAATACGCCGGACGCCGGCGGCAATGGCGCTTTCACCGACGATGCGGAACAAGCCGATCTCGCCGGTGGCGCGGGTGTGCGTTCCGCCGCAGAGTTCCATCGAGTAGCCGTCGAGCTTTTGCGCGTGGCCGCCGATTTGGACGACGCGGACGGTGTCGCCGTATTTGTCGCCGAAGAATTGCATCACATCCTTGCGCGATTTCATGTCGGCGTAGGGGACTTCGCTCCAGCTCACCCTGGCGTTTTCGAGGATGCGTTCGTTGACGAGTTTCTCGATATCGGCGACCTGCGCAGGTGTGAGCGGCGCGCTGTTGAAGTCGAAGGTCAACTTGTCCGGGCCGACGAATGAACCTTTCTGCGAGGCTTCCCTGCTGACGACTTCGTGCAAGGCCCAGTGCAGCAAATGCGTCACGGTGTGATGGCGTTGGATGGCGTCGCGACGCGGCTTATCAACGGCGAGCGTCACGCTCGCGCCGACGGTGGGAGCGTCGCCAACCTCGATGAAATGCAGCCAGGCGTTGCCGGATTTCTGGGTGTTTGTGATTCGTAGCCGTGCTTGTGAAAGCGCGGAGGTCCGCGAATTCACATTCGCGGCTACGACGATTTCACCGGTGTCGCCGACCTGGCCGCCCATCTCGGCGTAGCAGGCCGAAGTGTCGAGGATGACGGCGGTCTTGTCCTTGAGGCTGACGACTTCGACGACCTTTGCATCTGTCTCCAACTTGTCGAAGCCGACGAACTTCGTGGGCGTGGTGGTCTCGATTTGCGAAAGCGAAATGACTTCCTTCTTCTGCGCGGCGCGGGCGCGGGCGCGCTGCTCGTCCATCAAAGCGTTAAAACCGGCTTTATCAAGAACCAACCCTATCTCATGAGCCAAACGCTCCGTCTCTTCAATTGGGAAACCGTATGTGTCATGGAGTTCGAAAGCGGAACTCCCAGGAAAGACAGAACAATCAAAGCCAAGTTCCTTTGTTACAGAAATGTCGTGCTTATTTAGGTCCACAAGCACGGTCTTCTTGTCCAAAAATACAGATGACCAACTACAGTCTTTGTAACGGACATCAATGCCATATTGCCCCTTCGCAGCCGAAACCAGAAGCCCAGCAATCTCAGTGACAAACCTTCCAATTCCTGTCGAAAGAGTTATATTGAAAGCCGCTTCTTCAATGCGAATTACTTCTTGAACCTGCTTCTTCTTAGCGCGAATTTCGGGAAAGATGTCTCCCATGGTGTCAGCGAGCACATCCACGAGTTTGTAAAAGAATGGCTCACGAAAACCGAGTCCGTAACCGAATAATCCAGCGCGACGAAGAATTCGACGAATCACAGCATTGCGATCTTTGTTGCCTGGCTGGATGCCGTCGGCAACGGCAAAACTTACCGTGCGGATATGATCTGCAATGACACGAAACGCGATGTCTGTATTCTCAACTTCATTTGCTCCGCGGAACACTTCTTTTCCGTTTTCGATAACGCGTCGCGTCGGAAGAGTTGAAGAGTATTTCTTCCCGCTCAGTTTCTCCAGCACGTCGAAGATGGGGCGGAAGATGTCGGTTTCGTAGTTGGAGATTTTCGCGTTCTTGAAATCGGTCAGGCCTTTCGTACCCTGCATGATGCTCGTGACGCGCTCGAAGCCCATGCCGGTGTCCACATGCTTGGCGGCCAGCGGTGAGTACGTGCCGTCCGGGTTCGCGTTGAACTGAATGAAGACGAGATTCCAAATTTCGATACAGCGGGCATCCCCTTGGTTGACGAGCGCGCCCTTGGTGTCGCCGGCGGGCGTGAGGTCCATGTGGAGTTCGGAGCACGGGCCGCACGGGCCGGTCTCGCCCATCATCCAGAAGTTGTCTTTCTTGCCGCTGGTGCAGATGTGGACTTTGGGATCGAGGCCGGCGGCTTTGAAAAGTTTTTCCCAGTGGCCGTAGGCTTCCTGATCGAATTCCGCCGGTTCGCCAGGGCCGGGTTTATAGACGGTCGTGTAAAGCCGCGTCGCCGGAAACTTCCATCTCCCGACGACCAGTTCCCACGCCCACTCGATGGCTTCCTGCTTAAAGTAATCGCCGAAGCTCCAATTGCCGAGCATCTCAAAGAACGTGTGGTGATAGGTGTCGAGGCCGACGTCTTCGAGGTCGTTGTGTTTGCCGCCGGCGCGGATGCATTTCTGGGTGTCGGCGGCGCGGGTGTCGAGGCCGGGCACGACGCCGGCCCATTTGCTGACGTCCGGTTTCTTCTGGTTCAGGAAGATAGGGACGAACTGATTCATCCCGGCGTTGGTGAACAGCAATCCCGGCGAATCAGGCATGAGGCTCGAAGATGGCACGATGGTGTGCGACTTCGACTGGAAGAAGTCGAGGAACGACTGGCGGATTTGGGTCGAGGTCATTCGTTAAATCGTTAAATGTTAAACGTTAAATCGTGAACCGCTAAAAGATCACTGCCGCGTAGGAGCGCAAAGAACCCCATCGCGTTTCCGTAGCAGCCGACGTAAGGAGGCTCTAACTCGCAAGTTGCCGATCAAAATGACCCTCCTCACGTCGGCTGCTACAAAATCAGTGGGGAGGTTAATTGAAACCAGCGGCGCTAGGCGAGTGGAAGTTTTCCTCTGACTGGCGTTGAATCAAGGTGCCTTCTGTCTGATGATCGTTCGTGCCTTGAGAGGAGACAGCCCCCCCCCGCGCCGAGTTATTTTTTGCCTTCACTCAAGCCAGTCGTGGCGTGGCACAAATGGTGCGGTCAGGGACGCAGCGATCTTTGGAAAACTGAAACAGATTTAACCCTGCTCTGTTCGCGATGCGCAACTCAGTCCTTGAACGGGAATAGTGCGATCAGGGGACATCAGCCGCGGTTGTGGCCGACAAGCCTTCAATGGAAGTCGAAAGCAATCCAGCCCGTCCCAGATGCTGCATGAGTTCATCGGTAAAGTTCCACACGGCAATAGCGGGGTTTTCTTTTGCCCCGCACCTCAAAAGAAAACACAGACTCCCGCAACGGCGGGTGGAACTTCACCCAAGCGAACGGGGAACGGTTTTCACGACGACCGGGGCGCAGGCATTGGGATCAAAGACCAACCCCCGCCCACGAGGCGTCAAAGCGCAACTATCCGCCAGTTGAATTACAGCGATCAGAGTTTGCCGCCCGCGTAAGCCTGATAGCGCTCCGCCACACGGCCAGATTGGACGTCGCCCTGATGCACCAGCACTCCGGCTCGCGTCTGGAGGGTCTCGCCCTTTTTTAGCAGGAACGGCTTTCCGCTTTCGGCCTCCACACGTCGCGGGCCGATGCAACCGTAGTCGCGCGTGAGCCAGGCATGAGGATATTCGTTGAACGGGTGGCTGAACATCGCGAGACCTTCGGCGTCCTTCGCCTCCGCGCGCGAGAAGTCCACCCAACGCGCGACTTTCATGTTCGTGTCGGTCTGGCCGGTCTGGCCTTCGGAATTCACCAGAACGCCGCCGCCTTTTGCGTTGAAATCGTTGTTAAGCCGGATAAAAGGCCACGCGTAATGCACCGGGTCGCTGCGGAACGTCACGGCGCCATAACTCGCGGTCAGCGTGAAATGCAGATCGAGAAAGAATTCGCCGTCACCCAGCGCCACGATCCGAATGTGCCTCGTCTCATCCAGCACGGGCGTCTTCCCCGCGTCCATTTCCCAAAGCAGCTTTGCGTCAAGTTCCGCCTGGCCGTCCCCGCCGTGTTGGGTGGTGAACGCGACCTGCCGGACATGGTCGCGGAACGGCGGCTTCGGGGTTTTTTGTCGCCCGTGCCGCTGTAGAACGCATTGTAAAACGATGCCTGCCGCTGGCCCTAAAGTTGTACGGTGTCGGCGAACCAGAATGAACGGTGATGCGGAAACGGCTCCGTCTGCAGCACGGTCATGGATTTCCCGGATGGACTGCGCACGGGATAAAAGTGCGGCAGGTCAACGTTCGTGCCGTAGCAATAGACCAGCGCCTCCTTGCCGCCAATCTGGATTTGCATCTGTCCGCGCGCTTCGTCTGGTTGGAATTCGATGGCCGGCCCGGCAAAACCGGCGAAAACAAAGGTCGTGAAAAGGAGCGCCAGCATCCGGCCGGCGGATTGGATTATCTTCATCGTGTCTTGGGTTTAGATTTTTTCGGGTGCGACCCACGGTTTTCGCCGCTCACGGTCAAGGTAATGATTTGCTTCCTGGTCGCCGACGAATTGCTCTTTCATCGGATCCCACTGCAATTTCCGCCCCGTCCAGCGCGCGATGTTGCCGAGGTGGCACACCGTGGCCGAGCGATGGCCGGTTTCGACATCCGCCACGGGTTTGGCGCGCGACTTGATGCAATCGAGCCAGTTCTTGATGTGGTTGTCGTTGAAATCGGCGGGGCGCTTGCGGAGCGCCTCGATGGCGAGATCTTCCGGATCGGATTCGCAAACGCCGCGGTTGATCGTGACGGTGCCTTTCTCGCCGACAAAAATGGCACCGCCCATGTTGGGGTTGCCTGGTTCCATCACCACGCCGTTGGCGTAGCGGAAAAAAACTTTCGGTGCGTTGCAAAGCTGGTCGCCACGCGTCTTGCTTTCCGGTTGGTCGTAGGTGGGCGGATCAAACTTCGGTCCTTCCGTCCAGACCTCGACCGGCCCGCTTTCGTCCATGCCGAGCGCCCATTGCACCTGGTCGAAACCATGCGCACCCCAGCCGGTCATCTCGCCGCCAGCGAAGGGCCGGAACGAAAGCCAGCCGGGATTTGCGCGTGGCAGGTAGAGGTCTTGATGGTACGGAACAGGCTCGACCGGGCCACACCACATATCCCAATCGAGTCCGTCGGGAATCGGTTGCGCCGGCAATTTGCCTTCCCACGGGCTCGGGTAATTGTGCGCAATGATCTTGGTGACCTTGCCGATGCCGCCAGTGCGAATCAGTTCGCAACCCGCGTGGTTCTGCCACTGCGAACGCTGCTGACTGCCGACCTGAAAAACGCGCTTGTATTTCCGCGCCGCCTGCACCATGAGCCGCCCCTCACGGATCGTGAGCGTCAAGGGCTTCTCGGCATAAACGTCCTTGCCGGCCTGGCACGACTCGACACAGATCAACAGCCGCCAATGTTCCGGCGTCGCGGTGATAACGGCATCCACGTCCTTGCGCTCAAGCAACCGGCGGTAATCCTGGAAAGCCACCGCCCCGTGCTCGGTCGCGGCTTCGCGGGCACGATTCAAATTCACATCCGCCACCGCCACGAAGCGGGCCTGGCTCAGTTTCAAAAGGATTGGCAGCAAACCGCTC
>JALOTT010000471.1 GCA_025457745.1 Verrucomicrobiota bacterium | reverse complement strand
GAAGGTGGTGCCTTCGCCCACCTCAAACCTGTGAATCCACTCTTGAATCCGACGATAGCTGTCTATTGCTTTCAACGAATACCAGTCGTGCGTGGTTGGGAACGCGAGGCTGTAAGTCCAGTCGGCGTCGTGTGGGACGATGCCCCCGCCGGTGGGACGGCGCACGAGTGGTCGAAGCAGCGTGGCGCGCTCGACCTCGGCAAATTTCTGAAAATAGCCAAAAGACGCAGCCGGCTCGGTCCAGCCGTAGAAGTGGAGCACGGGTTGGCCGAGACGCGGCATGGCCTCGAGCAAAGCTTCGTCCAAAGCCATGTTGAAGGCGGGGGCGCACGGGCCGGAGTTGAGAATGAGCCAAGGGGAACATCGAACGCCGAGTTTCACCATCTCACACCTTCCCCGCCGATGGACAGCGCCTGGCAATTTCGCACCCTGCGCAGTCCGGCTTGCGCGCGGCACACCGCCGCCGGCCGTGCCAGATGAGCCAGTGGCTGAACAGCGTCCATTGTTCGCGCGGCACGAGCGGCATAAGGTCCAGTTCGATTTTTTCCGGGTCGTTGTACTTCGTCAGGCCCAGCCGCTGCGACAAGCGCGAGATATGCGCGTCCACCACCACGCCAACGTTGATACCAAAGGCATTTCCCAGCACGACGTTGGCGGTCTTGCGTCCGACGCCACCAAGTTGGATCAACTCCGCCATCGTGCGCGGCACTTCGCCGCCATGTTTTTCGACCAGCGCGGCGCAACAAGCCTTGATGTTTTTCGCTTTATTGCGGAAGAATCCGGTGGGCCTGATGTCCTGCTCCAGCTCTGCGAGGTCGGCGTTCGCAAAGTCAGCCGCCGAACGATATCGCTTGAACAAATCCGCCGTAACGAGATTCACGCGCTTGTCCGTACATTGCGCCGAAAGAATCGTGGCGATGAGCAGTTCGCGCGGATTGGAAAAAATCAGTTCGCAGTGTGCGTCGGGATAAGTCCGCCGCAAACCGGCGATGATTTTCTTCGCGCGGGCGGCTTTGGCTTTGGCTATTTCACGCGGCATGGCGCGCGGGAGTTTGCCACGTGAAACTGCCGCCGCAAGCCGGGAGCGGGGTGAACTACTTTTGGCCAACCGCGCCAAAAACCTTCTGAAGTAAATCGGTCGTGCGGGCCATGGGGTTTTCGCGAATCTGTTTCTCCTGCTCGGCAATCTTCACGAACAGGCCGTCGAGCGTCTTGCGCGTGACGTATTCGTCGAGGTCCGGGGCTTGCTTGCCCAGCAGGCTGCTGCCCAATCCGCCGAATCCGCCGCTGGCTTTGTCGGTCATCCGCTTGTAGGCGGAGGTGACGCCGGCCTTCTCCGTCGCCGATTTGACGATGGGGAGGAAGCGGGCGTGGAGGTTCGTCTCGCTGGTGCGGCGGAAGTATTGCGTGGCGGCGTTGTTCGTGCCGGTGACGATGGACTTGGCGTCAGCGATGGACATCTGCTTCACCGAATCGCCGAGCACGGCGGCGGCTTCGGGCACGGCTTGTTCGGCGGCGCGGTTCATCGTGGTCACGAATTCGTCCGCGAGTTTGTCCTGGCGCAACGTGCGCAAGGCTTTCTCCACCTTCTGCAAATTTTCCGGCATCGGGATTTTCACGTTGGCGTCCTTGAGAAAGCCGTCCGTTTTGCCAAGGCTGGCGACGGCTTGCTGCACGCCTTTGCCCAGCGCCTCCTTCAGTCCGCCCGCCATCTGGTCTTGGGAAAGACCGGAGAGTGAAGCCGCCGCGACCGGGGTCTGGCCGGCGGCGGGCTTGGGTTTGAAAAAGTCGGGGAGTTCCCCGCCTTGGGCGGGCCATGCGGCGACAAGCGCCAAAGTCGTTAGGAGTAGATTTCGGAGGATCGAGTTCATGTTTTGTTTTCGGTTGTGGGGTTTGAATTGGGTTCTTTGGCGCGCGCCGAGATCGTGGTAGCGGCCGAGATGGAAAGCGCCAGGTTTTTCGCAGGCTGACATGGTCTTGGCTGGTTGAAAGTTGAAGCGACTGGCGGCGTGTGACGCCGCCAGCCATAGAACACAGGTTCAGCCGACAGTGGCTTCCCAAGCCGAACTGGTCAAGCCGAGAGCTTCCGTTCAAGCGCGGGCCTTGAGGGCGTCGCGGATTTCCATCAGGAGTTTCTGATCTTTGGTCGGTTCGGGCGGCGCGGCGGATGCGGCGGGGGCCGGCTTCTTCATTGAGTTCATGAGTTTGATGATCACGAAAATGCAGAAGGCGACGATGGTGAAATCAATCACCGTGTTGATGAACGAGCCGTAGGCGATCACCGCCGCGCCCGCGTCCTTCGCCGCTTTGAGCGACGTGAACGGGCCTTTGGCGGCGTCGAGGTTGATGAACAGGTCGCTGAAGTTGACGCCGCCCATGAGCTTGCCGATGGGGGGCATGATAACGTCGTTGACCGCCGAGGTGACAATCTTGCCAAAGGCCCCGCCGATGATGACGGCAACGGCGAGATCCACCACGTTGCCTTTCATGGCGAACTCTTTGAATTCTTTAATCATGCTCATAGTTTTGTAGTTGGATCGTTTCTAAATTTGGGTTGGTTTGCTTACTTCTTGAGCAGGTTGCCAGCGGCGCCGGCGGCGTCCGTCGCAGTTGGCGGCGTAGCGCCAAGCGCCTTTTGGATCTGCTCCTTGAGGGCGTCCACCAAGGTTTGCTGAGTGGCGGATAGCTTCTCGCTGCTCAAGTCCTTCAGCTTGGCGAGCGCGTCCTGATACTTGCCTTCGCCAACGAGTTTGCTCGCGGCTTCAATGAGTTCCTGCGCCTTGTTGCTGGCGGGTGCGGCGACTTCCTTGGCCTGCTCGGCCACATCACTGGCCACCTTCGTGGCGGTTTCCTGCACGGCTTCGGTGCCTTTCTTGGCGGCATCGCTGGCTTCGTCAGCCATGGTCTTTGCCTGGTCTTGAACGGTTGCACCCTTCTTCTCGCAGCCAGTGACCCAGATGAGCAACGCAGCCGCGACGAGAGGGACGAGAATTCTTGGAGTTTTCATATTATATTTGTGAGTAAAAAGGCTGGCAGGCCTTGCGACCTGCCAGCCTCTGGTTGGTGGGGGTTAGTAAACCGTGGTGGATTCGTTTTCTTCGATCGCGTTCTGGCGGCTGCGGGTCTTGACTTCCAC
>JALOTT010000470.1 GCA_025457745.1 Verrucomicrobiota bacterium | reverse complement strand
GTTTTGACTTCGCCGTGAACCACTCCTCTCCCGGCCTACGGCCACCCTCTCCTCTCCTTCCGAAGGAGAGGAGAGGGCAGGGAGAGGAGTGGTCGGGTTCCGGGTCATGGGAAGGGTTTGCAGTGAAAAATTTTCAACACACACTACTACTTGAGATCGCATGAAAAAATACAATTTCTCCCGCCGCGAGTTTTTACACCGTGCCGCCCTTGCCGCGGCTGGCGCGGCCGTCTCCGCCCCGTTCATCACGCGCAACCTGCTTGCGGCCTCCCCGGGCCGCACGATCCTGCACGCCTCCATCGGCGCGGGCGGGCAGGCGAGCAGCGATCTCCAGCATTTCACATGTCATCCCTTCGTCAAACTCGTCGCCATTGCCGATGTGGACACGGGGAGCGCCAATGCGTGGAAGGAGCGTTTTCCTGAAGTGCGGATTTATCAGGACTGGCGCGAGTTGCTCGACAAAGAGAAACAACTCGATTCGCTGAACGTCTCGACGCCCGACCACATGCACGCGCCCATAGCGATGTCGGCGATGCAGTTGGGCAAACATGTTTACGTCCAGAAACCGCTCGCCCACGACCTCTTTGAAGTCCGTCAGCTCACCAGGTTTGCCCACAAAAAGAAGCTCGTCACGCAGATGGGCATTCAAATTCATTCCACCGCTGAGTACCGGCTGGCCGTCCGGCTCGTGCAAGACGGCGCCATCGGCAAGATCAAAGATGTCCACGCGTGGTGCGGCAAGAAGTGGGGCGATCCCGACCCGCTTCCTGACCGGCAGGATCCCGTGCCCGACGGATTCAACTGGGATTTGTGGCTCGGCACCGCAGCGGCGCGTCCGTTCATCGGCGACAGCTATTATCATCCGGGCAATTGGCGAAAGCGGCTGGATTTCGGCACGGGAACGTTTGGCGACATGGGCTGCCATATTTATGATCCCATCTTCAATGCGCTGGAACTCACCGCCCCGACATCGGTGCGTTCGGAAGGCCCGGAGCCGAACCGATGGAACTGGGCCAACGATGCCACTGTCCACTATGTCTTCCCCGGCACGAAACACAGCGCCGCCAAAACCTTGAACGTGACGTGGTATGACGGCTCAAAACGTCCGCCGCCGGATGTGCTGGCGCTCATTAGTGATGCCAAATTGCCGGGTTGCGGTTCTATTTTCATTGGCACCCAGGGCACCATGCTGCTGCCACACATTGCCAGGCCGACGCTGTTCCCCAAGGCGCAGTTTGCCGATTTCCAAATGCCGAAAGTGGAAGAAGGCAACCATTACACACAGTTCCTAGAAGCCGTGCGCGGCAACGGCAAAACCACCGCAGGGTTCGATTACTCCGGCCCAATGACCGAGGCTGTGTTGCTGGGCGGTGTGGCGTCGCGCTTTCCGAAGACGACGTTGCAGTGGAACAGCCGCGCGCTCAAATTCAAGAACGTCCCCGAAGCCAACGCCTACCTGCGGCGCACGTATCGCGCAGGCTGGGAAGTCAAAGGCCTTTCGTAAAACGCCGCGAATTCATCCGGCAGGGTGTGCTCGGTGCCGCCGGCCTTTGTCTCGCAGGTTGCCGGACCACGCCGCGCAAACTTTCCGCCAACGAGAAGCTCAACATCGGCTTCCTTGTCGTGCAGATGGCCAGTGGCGCGGAGATTCGCTTTCCCGTGGCGGAAAATCCCCGGCTCGCGCGCGGCACGCCTCGACAGTTGGAGAACATCGAAATCTCACCGTTTGGACTTCATTGGCCGGACCTCGACGAAGATTTGTCCTTCCAAGGCTTGTTGGAAGGCGACCACGGCCAATTCCAAAAAAAGTCTGAGTCGGGGTTTGCCGCGCTTGGGTTTCGCACGGGGCGAGTTTGTGCTCCCATCCAACGCGTAACCGGTCTGTGGATTCGTTCCTGGCTTGGTCATCCCTTGGTAGGCGGCGAGTTCGGGCGGTTCGGGTTCGCGGCCTTGATCGTGCGAATCGGCAATCCATCTTTCCAACGCGGCGCTAGAGCAGGCGTGGTTGGGCGGGCGTGCCGACCCCGGCGAACTCGCCTTGCGCGTCCGGGGGACCAGGGATCGGCTCGTAATCCGAAAACACCCGCCGCAACTGTGCGACGTGAAAAGCCGTGGGCACACCGCCGTTGCGCTGCGCATCTTCCAACATCGCACTGACGGATTCCAAGAGGCTGCCGTTCGATTCATCCACCATTTCCGCCAGCTCTTGAATCGCGTCGCGTCGCGTCAAACCGTAGGCGACATGGTTGAAGATTTCTTCTGCCAGACTCAGGGCTTTTTCAGAGGGTCGTTTCATGCGCTGCGCGCAGTTGAATTTACTTCAACTGTCTGACGGCCGATAAATCTCGCCAATTAGATGGCCCGTCAACTAAAAAAATCGGGTGACCGGCGCCAGCCTCGATTCGGCCAGGAAAAGATCGTAGGCTCGAACGGTCACGCAGAAGCCCGGCGCAACGGGATTGCCGGCCTTGGTCAATGTTCCCAAGCGCGCCGACTTCGCTCCCACGAGCGATTCATCGGACTGGGTCAACCTCCGCCAGCGGGATTACGAAGTGCGGTCGGGAATCCACTGCCGGACCTCCTGAAAATGGCAGACGTGAAAATAGCGCACGACCTCGACGCGAAACAGGGCGGACGATTCCGCCAGCACAAACGCCGCCAGGTGCGGATGGCGACCGATGAGCAGACCTACCCAACGCTCGAAGTCCGGGCCGCGCGGAACGACGTGACTCCGACCCGTCACCGTCACCGCCTCGACCTGCATCAGTTCATCCGCGGCTCCGGACCGGCTGTCCATGACCACGGCCACATGGTCGCACGCGGAGAGTAAACGGTATTTCCGCGTGGTGATTGGCGTCGAGAACACCAGCGCCGACAGGTCGTCCGTTGCCGCCAGCGCGACCAGCGACCCGTACGGCTGCGAGTCGCTCTGCGCGCATAACACGCCGTAGGGCTGCCCGTGAATCAAACGCCCGATTCGCTTGACCAGATCGGTCTCCTCACACTCCCCACCCGTTCCGCTCGTTGCCGTCGTCGCGTTCATCGTTGATTCTACATGTCCGCGTATAAATAACACTACATAGCCTGCACCAAATTGGCGTCATCATTGGTCAGCACGAATTCTCAAAATCGGTTTGTCGGATGAAA
>JALOTT010000098.1 GCA_025457745.1 Verrucomicrobiota bacterium | reverse complement strand
TATCAGATGCGACTGGTGTTACAGGACATCTATCGGAGCGCGAGTGCCACGGAGGCGCGGCGGCGGTTCCGGGTGTGGTGTCGCTGGGTGCGGTGGGTGAACGAGGGGAAATCCTATGTGCCACCGTTCGAGTTGGGCAAGGTGATGGAAGGCGGCGCGGTTGGCGAAGTCGTCGAATCGCGCGCCAAGGAGTTCAAACCGGGCGATGCGGTCACTTCCAACTTCGGCTGGCGTGAATCCTTCATCGCTTCACCGAAAGACCTGCATCCGGTCAGTCGCGAGATTCAGCCGCTGTCGGTTTATCTCGGAGCGCTCGGCATGACGGGCATGACCGCTTGGGCAGGCTTGAATCTGGTGGAGGTCAAGGCGGGCGACGTGATCTTCATTTCGGGGGCCGCCGGTGCGGTCGGGAATATGGCCGGGCAATTGGCAAAGCTACGCGGCTGTAAAGTCATTGGCTCAGCCGGCTCGATGGAGAAGGTTTTGTTTCTCCGGGACGAATGTGGATTTGATATCGCCTTCGATTACAAAGTCGGCCCGGTGCTCGAACAGTTGAACGTCGAAGTGCCGGACGGCATTGATGTCTATTTCGATAATGTCGGCGGCGATACTCTCGAAGCCGCACTGTCGGCGTTGCGGATTCATGGTCGGATCATCGCGTGCGGCGGCATCTCGGGTTACAACGCGGAAAAACCAAAGCCCGGCCCGAACAATCTCTTCAACATGATCACCAAGCGGCTGACGATGAAAGGGCTGCTGGTTCGCGATTGGCTGGATCGTCAGGGTGAATTTGAAAAGGAGGTCGGTGGATATTTCCGCGCGGGAAAATTGAAGAACAAGGAAACCGTTGTCCAAGGAATTGAGCAGGCGGTGGGCGCATTCATCGGACTGTTTAACGGGCAAAACATTGGCAAGATGGTGGTAAGGCTGGTTTGAAGCCAGCGCCGCCCACGATGAAGAAAAATTCTTTTCCACTATCATGGAAACTGCAATCTCAAAGCCTATTTCCGCAAGCCCCCCGAAACTCATCGGCATTGCCGCCGACCACGGCGGCTTTGAGTTGAAACAATATATCGCCGACAGGTTGCGGGCCGCCGGTCATGAAATAATTGACTTCGGAAACCGGCATCCGCAATTCGACGACGACTATCCCGATTATGTCGTGCCCTTGGCTCGCGCCGTGGGCGGCGGAGATGTAGATCGTGGCGTGGCGATCTGTGGCAGCGGAGTCGGGGCATCGGTCGCCGCGAACAAAATTGCCGGCGTCCGCGCGTGTCTCATTCACGAAATATTTTCCGCCCACCAAGGTGTTGAGGACGACGATCTCAACCTGATCTGTCTCGGTGGGCTCGTGGTCGGTCACGCTCTTGCTTGGGAATTGGTTCAGACATTTCTCGCCGCACGATTCAGTGGAGCGGAGCGTCATTGTCGTCGTTTGGCCAAAGTGGCGGAAATGGAAAGCAAAATGACAAACGCCCAAGAATCATTCCGCTGAAACCCAAAGAGCACAGTTGCTGAACCGACGAAAGCACAGCGGTGTGCTCAAGATGTTTTCGTGGGGTGAACACCCCATAGTTAAGCGCTCGCTCTCTCGCGTAGAGTAGGTTGGCTCGCGAAGTCTAATGCGACAACAAACGCAAAATACGGAACCACTAAAACATTTATGGCAAAAGTAATTGGCATTGATCTCGGGACGACAAACTCCTGCATGGCGGTCATTGAAGGCGGCGAACCGTCAGTGCTTGAAAATTCCGAAGGCAAACGCACCACGCCATCGGTGGTGGCTTTCACGAAGACGGGCGACCGGCTCGTAGGCGAGGCGGCCAAGCGGCAGGCCGTCACCAACTCCCGCAATACGATCTATTCGATCAAGCGGTTCATGGGGCGGAAATTTGACGAAGTGCAGGAAGAAATCAAACGCGTGCCCTATAAAGTTGTCCGGGCCGCCAATGGCGACGCCGCCGTCGAAGTGGAAGTGGACGGCAAGCCCAAGCAATTCAGCCCGCCGGAGATTTCCGCGATAATTCTCGGCAAACTCAAAGCGGATGCGGAGACGCGACTGGGCGAAAAAATCACCCAGGCGGTCATCACGACACCGGCTTATTTCAATGACTCGCAGCGCCAGGCCACGAAGGATGCGGGCCGCATTGCAGGACTTGAAGTGCTCCGCATCATCAACGAACCGACCGCCGCATCGCTGGCTTATGGCCTCGACAAGAAGAGGGACGAAAAGATCGCGGTGTATGACCTCGGCGGCGGCACGTTCGACATTTCCGTGCTCGAACTCGGCGACGGCGTTTTCCAGGTCAAAGCTACCAACGGCGACACGCATCTCGGCGGCGACGACTGGGACAATTTGTTGATGGATTGGATTCTCGACGAATTCAAAAAGGAATCCGCCATGGACTTGCGTAAGCAACCCGACGCGCTCCAGCGCATCAAGGAGGAAGCGGAAAAAGCCAAGATCGCTTTGTCCAACGCCACGACCTACGACATCAACCTGCCGTTCATTACGGCGGATGCGAGCGGACCGAAGCATATCCAGAAGACGCTCACCCGCGCCAAGATGGAACAACTCACCGACAAACTCTTTGAGCGCACGATTGCGCCGGTAAAGGCGTGCTTGAAGGACGCCGACATCGAAGCTGGTAAAATTGATGAGTTGGTTTTGGTTGGCGGCATGACGCGGATGCCGCGGGTCGTTGAGACGGCCCATACGCTGGTCAACAAACCGCCGCATCAGGGCGTCAATCCGGATGAAGTCGTGGCGGTCGGGGCAGCGATCCAAGCGGGCGTGCTCAAAGGCGAGGTCAAGGACGTGGTGTTGCTCGATGTGACGCCGCTGTCCCTCGGGATTGAAACTCTCGGCGGCGTCTTCACCAAGCTGATCGAGCGCAACACCAC
This sequence comes from Verrucomicrobiota bacterium, assembly GCA_025457745.1. Classification (GTDB taxonomy): domain Bacteria; phylum Verrucomicrobiota; class Verrucomicrobiia; order Limisphaerales; family JADLHS01; genus JALOTT01. Next base: position 7,813 of record JALOTT010000098.1, on the reverse strand, counting down.
CATCCCCAGTCGCAAGTCGGAGACCTTCTCCACGGCTGCGGACAACCAGCCGGGCGTGGAGATTCGTGTGTTGCAGGGTGAGCGCCAGTTTGCCAAAGACAGCAAAACCATCGGCAATTTCAAGCTCGATGATATTCCGCCCGCCCCGCGTGGCGTGCCGCAAATTGAGGTCAGCTTTGATATTGATGCCAACGGCATCCTTCATGTGACCGCCAAAGACCTTGGCACGGGCAAGCAACAAAAGATCACCATCACCGCGAGCAGCGGCCTTTCCAAGGACGAGATCGAGAAAATGCGCAAGGATGGCGAACTCCACGCCGACGAGGATCGGAAGCGCAAGGAAGAGCTGGAAACGCGCAACGAGGCCGACAACTCGGTCTATCGCACGGAGAAAATGTTGAAAGACAACCGGGACAAAATTTCCGAGGCGAACCGGGGCAAGATTGAATCCGCGGTCAACGAGGTCAAGGAAGCGCTCAAAGGCAGCGACGCGGCGGCCATCAAAACCGCCAGCGAGAAGCTCAACCAAAACTGGCAAACCGTCTCAGCGGAACTCTACAAAGCGGCCGGAGAGAAAGCCAAGGCTGGTCAAGGCAGCGCCGGTGAACCCCCAGGAGCGCAGTCGGAAGCCAACGGCGCTCCCGACGACAACCATAAAGAGGAAGGCCCGATCATTGACGCGGAAGTGGTGGAAGAAAAGAAAGCGGCCTAGCGGAATGCAAGCTCCGCACTCCACAACTCCGGTCCTCCTGCAACGGATCGTAGACGGCAGCCCAATGAAGGTATTTGACTCCACGCAACGACGGGTTGCGGCGTTTCCGGAACGGGTCAACGTTCACGCTCCGCCACAAGTTCGTCAGCGGACCGTAACCGAAGCCAAGGAAATGTGGCGTTACGAGTGAAATCCCAACTGAGGCATCCGGCGCTGGCCGGGCTGCGCCCTCTGGCGGTTGGTTGCCAAATGAAAGCTACCTAAATAATGAACCCACAAACAACTGTCAGCGATTCGCTCCACCGCTTCCTGCCCACGGAGATCGAGGGATTCGATCTTCTGGCGGAACTTGCCCTGGATTTGCATTGGTCGTGGAATCATTCCACCGACAAGTTGTGGCGGCAGCTTGATCCGATGCTGTGGGAACTTACGCAGAACCCCTGGGTGGTGCTGCAAACCGTCGCCCGCGACAAACTCGAACGCGTGCTCGCCGACCCCGGCTTCCGCAAAAGCATTGATGAACTGTTGCGCGACAAGCGCGCGACCGAGGCCAGCCCCGCCTGGTTTCAGCAAAATCATCCGCAGTCGCCTTTGAAGTGCGTCGCTTACTTCAGCATGGAATTCATGTTGAGCGAGGCGCTGCCGATTTATTCCGGCGGGCTCGGCAATGTGGCCGGCGACCAACTCAAGGCCGCCAGTGATCTCGGCCTGCCGGTGGTTGGCGTCGGGCTGCTTTACCAGCAGGGCTATTTTCGTCAGGTCATTGACAAGGACGGCTCGCAGCAAGCCCTCTATCCTTACAACGATCCGGGACAATTGCCGATCACGCCGGTGCGCGAACCGAATGGCGAGTGGTTGCGGTTGGAAATCGCCTTGCCGGGCTACTCGGTCTGGCTGCGCGCGTGGCAGGTGCAGGTCGGTCGGGTGAAGCTTTACCTGCTGGACAGCAATGACGCGGCGAACTTCCCCGCTCATCGCGGCATAACCAGCGAGCTTTACGGCGGCGGCCCGGAGTTACGCCTCAAGCAGGAGATGTTGCTCGGGATCGGCGGCTGGCGGTTGCTCGGTGCGCTCGGCATCGAACCGGATGTCTGTCATTTGAACGAAGGCCATGCGGCGTTCGCGGTCTTGGAGCGCGCCCGAAGTTTCATGAAATCGAGCGCGCAGCCCTTCGCGGCTGCGCTCGCGGCCACCCGTGCGGGGAATCTTTTCACGACTCACACTGCGGTGGCGGCTGGCTTCGATCGATTCAGTCCGGCGCTTATCGAACAATACCTCGGCCACTATGCCACCGGGTGGCTTGGGATCACGCAACACGATTTCCTGGCTTTGGGCCGCGAGAATCCGAACGACGAATCGGAAAACTTCAACATGGCCTTTCTCGCCATCCATGGCAGCGGTTCGGTGAATGGCGTGAGTCGCTTGCATGGCGAAGTCAGTCAAAGTTTGTTCTCACCGCTGTTCCCGCGCTGGCCGGCGGATGAAGTGCCCGTCGGCTACGTGACCAATGGCGTGCATCATCCGACGTGGGATTCAGCCGCTGCCGACGAACTTTGGACGAAGGCCTGCGGCAAGGATCGCTGGCTGGGAATGAAGGAAAATCTGGAGCAGCAGAACATTCGCAGCGTTTCCGATGATCGGCTTTGGCAATTCCGCAGCGCGTCCCGAAAGTCGCTCGTTGACTACGCGCGCGAGCGTCTGGCCCGGCACTATGCCGCCGCCGGAGCTTCGGCCGAGATCGTTGAGGAGGTGAAACATTTATTCAATCTCGAGGTGTTGACCTTGGGTTTTGCGCGGCGCTTCGCCACCTACAAAAGACCGAATCTGTTGCTCCACGACCCTGAGCGCTTGCTGCGGTTGCTGTCCAATCCGCAGCGTCCCGTGCAACTCATGATTGCCGGCAAGGCCCATCCGGCTGACTTCGCGGGTCAGGCTTTAATCAAGGAATGGATTCAATTCATTCGCCGCCCCGACGTGCGACCGCACGCGATTTTTCTCAGCGACTACGACATGCATATTACCGAGCATTTGGTTCAAGGCGTAGATGTCTGGATCAATACTCCGCGTCGGCCTTGGGAGGCGTGCGGCACGAGCGGGATGAAAGTTCTGGTCAACGGCGGCATCAATCTTTCGGAATTGGATGGTTGGTGGGCGGAGGCCTACGTGCCCGACCTCGGTTGGGCGTTGGGCGACGGTCAGGAGCATGGCAACGACCCAGCCTGGGATGCCGCTGAAGCCGAGGCACTCTACGAACGACTCGAACGCGAGGTGATTCCTGAGTTTTATACACGCAACGAGAAAGGCATTCCTACTGCTTGGGTCGCGCGGATGCGTGAAAGCATGTCCCGGTTGACCCCCCACTTCGCCGCCGACCGCACGGTGCGTGAATACACTGAAGACCATTATCTCCCAGCCAACACCGCCTACCATTCTCGCGTGGCCAACAAAGGTGCGATCGGCAAACAGATTGTTGAGTGGCAACAGAGCTTGGAACAGCAATGGGCCACAGTGCATTTCGGCGCAGTGAAGGTGGCGACACGCGGCGGACAACTGATCTTTGAGGTTCAAGTTTGCCTCCACAGCCTCAACCCCAAGGCGGTGCGGGTGGAGCTTTATGCCAACGGAATCAACAACGGCAGTCCGGTGCGGCAGGAGATGACTCTTCTGCACCCACTCGCCGACGAGTCCGGTGGCTACATTTACAGCGCGACTGTTTCTGCGGATCGCCCGGCCACGGACTACACAGCGCGGGTGATTCCGCACTGCGAAGGCGTGGCAATTCCGCTCGAAGAACCACGAATCCTCTGGCAGCGATGATAAATGAGCAGCCAGGAAAGAACTCATGACCAAAGCCAATATGAAAACCCCCATCGAATATCTTATTGTTGCGATGCCATTTCATGCCGACGCCGCCACCCATGACGAACTGGCGCGAAAGGTGAACGAAAAACTCAGCAGCGGTTACGAACTGTTTGGCACGCCCTTCCTCAGCGAGGAAATGATGTATCAGGCCATGACGAAGGCTATTCAAGAGACTTCCCAACCAACGACTCCATGAAGTCCGAATTGTCCTATTAAAAAGCCTTCGATGAAAACCGCACCCGCACAAATCCTGACGATCAACGGCGGTTCATCGAGCATCAAGTTCGCGTTCTACCAGGTTGGCGAACCGTTGCAGCGCGGACTGGATGGAAAGGTTGATCGCATCGGTCTAAGCGGGACGAATCTGACGTTTCGGGACGCGCAAGGAATACCGCCGACCAGTCCCAAAATGGCCGCCGCTGATCACAAATCGGCGGCCAACTCCCTGATTGATTGGCTCAAAGCACAGCCGGACTTCGCATCGGTCAAAGCTGTAGGCCATCGCATCGTCCACGGGATGCAACACACCGCGCCCGAGTTGGTCAGTCAGGAGTTGCTGGATGAACTGCATCGCATCCGGCCTTATGACCCGGAACATCTCCCGCGCGAGGCCAAGCATGAATCTCCAGCGCATCGTTGCCGTGGCGCACAAGGAGTGGCGCGAGATTGTTCGCGACAAGCTGTTCTTCGCGCTCGCCTTCATCATCCCGACCGTGCTGATGCTCATGTTCGGCTTCGGGCTTTCGCTCGACGTGGAGAACATCCCGATGGCCATCGTGGATCAGGATGGTTCAGCCCTGAGCCGCGATTACGCGCACCGTTTCATTGATTCGCGCTACTTCCATTTCCTGGGTTACTCGCACAATGAACGGGAACTGACGCCGCTGCTGACCGACAACACCATCCGCGCGGCGATCATCATCCCGGAACATTTCGCGCAAGACCTGCTCGCCGGCCGTCCCGCGCAGGTGCAAACGCTGATTGACGGCACGTTCCCGTTTCGCGCGCAGACCACCAAGGGTTACATCATCGCCATCAACAGCGCCGTCAGCGCCGAACTGCTCGCGGATTATCTCACCCGACTCCGGGGCATCCCGCACGCGCAAGCCCTCCAGATTGTGCAACCGGTCCGGCTCGAAACGCGCTATCTCTACAACCAAAGCGCGAAGAGCATCTGGTCGCTCGCACCCAAGCTGATCATGGTCATCCTGATGATCTCGCCGCCATTTCTGACGGCGCTGGGAGTCGTCCGCGAAAAGGAGAGCGGCTCAATCTACAACATTTACTCCTCCACGTTGAGCCGGGGCGAATTTCTGATCGGCAAACTCTCGCCTTACGTTGGCATCTCGATCCTCAATTCGCTCATTCTCTGGTTTCTGGCCACCTGGCTCTACGCCGTGCCGTTCAAAGGACCGCCCCTCTTCTTCTTCGTGGCGACGGTGATGTATGTGATCTGCACCACGGGCATTGGTTTGGTGGTGTCGGTGCTGGTGCGAACGCAAACGGCGGCGATGATTGTCACCGCCATCTTCACCATCGTTCCCGCCGTGCTCTATTCCGGAATCCTTGTGCCGATCTCCTCGCTCACACAGGCGGCGCAAGTCATCGCCCACGCGCTGCCAGCGATGTATTACACAAACATCGTCCTCGGTTCGTTCCTGAAGGGAGTGGGCTTCGAAGCGCTCTGGCTAGAACTGTTGATCCTCGCGCTCTACGCCACCGTGCTTTTCACGATTGGGTATCGGATGTTCAGCAAGCGGCCCAAGGTATGAACCACTTGTCGCGATTCTCCGAGTTCGTCGTTTGGCTGCGCCGCCTGCATGTGATGATTGTGAAGGAATGGCTGCAACTCGCCCGTGATCTGGTGCTGCTGTGCTTCATCGCCTATGCGTTCACCGTGGACGTCTATCTCGCCGGTTCGGGCGTCAGCCTGCAATTGAACCGCGCCGCTTTCGCCGTGCATGATTCCGACCACAGTTTTGCGTCGCGCGAACTGGTCTATCGGTTTCAGCCGCCGCACTTTCGGCTCGTCGGCGAGGTTGCCGGAGCGCGGGAAGGCATGAAGCTGCTCGATGATGGCAAGGCGATCAAGGCATCCACGTTGATGCCAGCCTTCGCAAACTCGGCCAGGACTTTTTCGCAATCGCCACCGTCGGCGGCCATAACCGGGCCAATTTCGCCGTGATCCGCGAGGGCTTTCAACGTCGCCTCGGGCATCGTATTCACCGTGAACGGCGAGGCGAGCGCATTGATGTAGAGAATGTCCGAGGCTTGGGTATCCTTAGTGCCGGTGCTGGCCCACAGCAGGCGTTGTGGCCGGGCACCGGCATTATACACGCGCTGCGAGCGTGCAGTATTTAACAGTTCGAGATAGGCCTGATAGATGCGACCGGCGATGGCGATGCCGAGCCGGTTGTTCAACGGCTTCGGAACTTTGCCCGCCACGGCGGCGTCCCATCGGCTGATGAACATCGAGGCTACGGAGCCAACCTGCGGATTAAGCCCGGCGGCAAGGCGCCGTTCGATGCCACGCAAATACGACTCGGCTGCGGCAACATATTGCTCGCGTGAAAACAGCAGTGTCACGTTGACCGGCACGCCGGCAAAAATCGCCTCCTCGATAGCTGGCAAACCTTCCTTGGTGCCAGGAATCTTAATAAACAGGTTGGGCCGCCCCGCGCGCGCGGAAAGTTCCTTCGCAGCTGCGATGGATCTGGCCGTGTCATGCGCCAGCAACGGCGACACCTCCAGCGACACCCAGCCGTCCACGCCGTTCGTGCGGTCGTGAATTGGCCGGAACAGGTCGGCGGCTCGGGTGAGATCGTCCATCGCCAGATCAAAAAAGAGGCTCCCGCCGGATTTCCCCTTTTCCAGACCCTCGCGGATGGCCTCGTCGTAGGCGGAACTCTTGATGGCGTGATCGAAGATGGTCGGGTTTGAGGTCAGCCCGGTCACCGACAGTTCGCCAAGGTAACGTTTGAGCGTGCCGCTGTTCAGCAGGTCGCGCGTGATGTTGTCGAGCCAGAGGCTCTGGCCCAGATCGTGCAGTGTTTGGGTGGCTTTCATGAGGTTTATTTTGCGTTGACTGCCGGACAGGAGCGCAAAACCGATCGCGCAATCATCAGTTCTTCATCCGTGCGGATGACGCGAACGGCGGTTCGACACGTATTCATGGAAATCACCGCTTCATTCTTCGCGTTGCGGCTCTTATTCAGTTCAATGCCGAGGAAGCCGAGTCCTTCGCAGATGCGGGAACGAATGGCGGGGCAGTTCTCCCCAATGCCTCCGGCGAAGACGAGCGCTTCCAATCCTCCCAGCGCAGCGGCGAACGAGCCGATCCACTTTTTCGCCTGATAACAAAACAGCGCCACGGCTTCGGCCGCCCGCACATCGCTGGCTTCCAGCGCCAGCAAGTCGCGCATGTCGGAACTCGTTTCGGAAATGCCGAGCAGGCCCGACTCGTGATTCACCATTTTGTAAAACTGAGGCGTGGTCATTTGTTCAGTGCGCGCTAGATAAGGTGCGAGTCCGGGGTCTAAATCGCCCGAGCGAGTGCTCATCACCAATCCCGCCGTTGGCGTAAAGCCCATGCTGGTGTCAATGCTCTGGCCGTCGCGCACGGCGGCCAGGCTCGCACCGTTGCCCAGATGCGCGAGGATCACGCGGCCAGTCTTTGCCGCCGGGTCGCCAAGGCGCGTGAGTTCTTCCATGAGATAAGCGTAGGACAAGCCGTGAAAGCCGTAGCGTTGGATTCCTTTCGCGTCGAAGCGGCGCGGAATCGGCAGCAGTTTCGCCACGCGCGGCATGCTGCGATGAAACGCCGTGTCGAAGCACGCTACCTGCGGCAGTTTTGGATGACGCTGCCGGAAGGCTTCGATCAACTCGATCTCCCGCTGTCTGGCCGCGTTCCTTCGTTTCCAATGAAGTCACGCGATAGACAAACACGTCTTCCATCGAAAGCGGACGAGCCGCGAAGGCGGTCAGCACCACCCCCGCCTCAGAAAGAACTCGCTGAATGCGTTCCCGATCCTGCTCGGGTTGCTGGCACAGCATGTGGATGCGTTTCCCGAAAAGCGCGGCTTGAGCGAAGCCATTCTTCGTCAGGCTGGCAACCGCCCGCACCGGCTGATCGGTCGTGATTTCGCTTCATGAAGGTTCATAATGGATAGAGGTCAAGTTTGCCACAGAAGAATAAAATGCGCGGGCGGTAATTTTTGAAGTTGCGAAATCCTCTGGCGG
>JALOTT010000097.1 GCA_025457745.1 Verrucomicrobiota bacterium | reverse complement strand
GCGCGTCAGTCCCCTGCGCGCCGTCGTGTGTTTGCCAAGCAGCGGCGCGCACGGAGTTCGGGGGTGGGCATGGCTAATCTGCGGCGCGCACGGAGTGACGCGCCCTACCAGACCGGCATCAAAACTTCTTTGTCCCAGTCCCAGTATGGCGACACGGAAGTTGCGTCGCGAGGCTCCGGATCGAGTCGCTGTCGGCAGGTAGGGCGCGTCACTCTAGGACAGCCTCAAAACCCTGTATTCGGAAGGACGAGTTCTACGAGTCCCTGACTGGCTTGGCCGTTTTTGAACAAATGGGGACTCGTAAATGGGGACTCGTATAACTCGTCCCTCCGGCGTTTTGAGACGGTTTCCCTCCGTGCGCGCCAACCCCGAAATGAAGGCAACGGGTCGCTACTGCGCGGTCTTCCTCTTGGTTGGACTCGCCGAAGTGAAAGTGCCGGGATCGTTCTTCCACCGAATGCCGAATCTGCATGGCGGGCGTGGAGCAAAATGGCGTGTTACAATTCGTTCAGTTGGTTGTGTGGCTAGGGAACCGTCATCAGTTGCGCGCGTCTCGGCTCCAGTGCCCCCAGATCGTCTTGGAAGAAGTAAAGCTCGCGGTTCACCGCCCACGAGTGGATGAACCTCAATGTCCCCTTGGCCTTGACCCACCGCGCCGAGCCATCAATGAACACCTCGTTGGCCCCGGCCGGCAACAGCGAACCGCTATTCTTGTGGGCGGGCAGATCCTGCCACCCCCCGCTCCACGAGGCGTCACCCCAGTTGACGCCATCCGGCCGAGCCACCAAATCCGCCGCCACCATCCAACCGGGTTTGGACGAGGCGGTCTTGATCGGGCTGGCCGAGGGGAAAGTGCCCAAGGGGTTCCTCCAGGTCGCGATTCCGCCGTAATACTGGTAGCCGATCACCCACTGTTTGTAGGTTGCACCCCAGTATGGCATGCCGCGCCGACTGGGACAGCACCACACGCTGGCTCCATTCGTTTGCGTCACGCTCAATCCGAGCGTTCCCCAGGCCTCAATCGAAGCGTCGCCGGCGTTCAGTTGCAGCGGCAAATTGCCACTGCCGGCCGGGACCACCTTATCCTGGTTGTCACCGGCATAGGTGAGGGTGGCCAATCCCAACTGCTTCAGGTTGTTCAGGCAGCCAATCCGCTTGGCCTTTTCCTTCGCCCTGGCCAGCGCCGGCAACAGCATCGCCGCCAGAATGGCAATAATGGCGATGACCACCAGCAGTTCAATCAAGGTGAAGCCCCGGCGGCTGCATGGCTGCTTATTCATGTGCGATTTCAAAAATTTCGTCTTTCCCAATTTTTAAGTAAGACTAGCGTCCCGGGAAAATTTTGTCTAGGAAAATAGTTCAGTAAAATTCTATCTGCTGGCGCGACACGGAAGATACGTCCCGAGTCTCCGGATCGGGCCGCTGTCGGCAGGTAGGGCGCGTCACTCCGTGCGCGCCGTCGTGTGTTTGCCAAGCTGCGGCGCGCACGGAGTGACGCGCCCTACCTTGGCCCCAGTTGTGTGCGCCGCCACAAGCGCGCCGGCAAAATGCGCTTGCCAAAACCGGGCAACCTTCTTCATCTTCGGTCATGGCAGCACAAACGAAGAACCTCGATTCGCAGTTCTACCAGCCGGCGAATACTTTTTTCCCCGCGCACGCCAGTCTCGGCCTCACGTTTGACGACGTCACTCTCGCCACGTTGTATTCCGAGATTCTCCCGCGCGATACCCAGCTGGAGACGCAACTCGCCGACGGGCTGCGATTGAACATCCCGGTGATCTCGGCGGACATGGACACCGTGACCGAATCGCGCATGGCCACTGCGATGGCGCTCAACGGCGGGCTCGGCCTCATCCATTACAACATGCCGGAGCGCCAGCAACTCTCCGAGGTGAGCCGCGTGAAGTATCACGTGCCGGGCATGATCCAGGACCCGATCAAGGTTGCGCCCGAAGAGCTGATCGGTGACGTGGTCAAGATGGTTGAGGAACGGAAGTTCGCTTTCAGCACGTTTCCGGTGGTGAACGAAAAAGGCTTGCTGGTGGGGCTGCTCTCCGGCCACGTGGTCAAGCCGCGTTATGCGAAACGCACGGTGGCCGAAGCCATGACGCCGCGCGCGCAAGTTCATACGATCAACAAGCAGGAACTCGGCAAAGACCCCATCGCGCGCGCGGACAAATTCTTCAGCGACCACCCCGGCATCCACAAGTTGCTGGTGGTGGACGACGCGGACAAGTTGCGCGGCCTGTTCACGATGAACGACGTGGAGCGCATCGCGCAGGAACGCAAGGCGCAGTTCAAGCCCGCGCGCGACGCCCATTTCCGCCTCGTCTGCGGCGCGGCGGTAAGCGCCACGCGCAATGCCTTCGGCGAATTGGATCGCGAGCGCATCCTCGCGCACGTCGGCGGGTTGGTCGAACGCGGCGTGGATTGTGTCGCTGTCTCCACCGCGCACGGCCACAGCAAGGGTGTGGGCGACGCGGTGAAAATGCTGCGCGACGCGTTTCCGAAGCTGCCCATCATCGCGGGCAACGTGACCAGCGCGGCGGGCGTGGAATTTCTCGCCGACTGCGGGGCGAATGCCATCAAGGTCGGCCAGGGGCCGGGTTCGATTTGCACCACGCGCATCGTGGCGGGCGTGGGAATTCCGCAAATGACGGCGCTTTACATCTGTTCGCGCGCTGCCGCGAAAAAGGGCGTGACCATTCTTGCCGACGGCGGCATCACGAAGTCCGGGGACATCGTCAAGGCGCTGACGCTGGCGGGCGCGGTGATTTGCGGCGGCTTGTTCGCCGGTTGCACTGAAGCGCCGGGCGACGTGATGGAAATTGGCGGCAAACTTTACAAGCAATACCGTGGCATGGGCAGTTTCGGCGCGATGCGGGCGGGTTCTGCCGCGCGCTACGGCCAGCCCTCCAGCCTCACGCAAAAAGTCGCCGCCGAAGGCATCGAGGCGCTCAAAGAAGTGGTTGGCCCGGTGGACCGCGTGCTGGCGCAACTCATTGGCGGGATTCAATCCGGCATGGGCTACCTCGGCGCGGCGAATCTTGAGCAGCTTGGTGAGAAAGCGCGGTTCATCCGCGTGAGCGCCGCCGGCATCAAGGAAGCCGCGCCGCACGACGTGGTGGAGTTGAAGACGGGGAATTGAAAATCCGAAAAACGTAGATTTTGGTCGTCAAGAATTCAGCAAAGCTTAACTTTCTCTCGTGGCCGATCAGAACATACGCACTTACGAAGTCACGTTTTGCAGCCGGGTAAAGAATGGCTGATGTATTCACCAAGCAGAAGCGTTCCGCCGTGATGGCTGCTGTCCGTTCAACTGGCAACAAAGTTACGGAACTCAGCCTTGTCAGAATTTTCCGCGCGTACGGCATAAAAGGTTGGCGGCGGCATCTGCCGTTACCGGGGAAGCCAGATTTCGTGTTTCAGAAAGAACGTGTCGCGGTGTTTGTGGATGGCTGCTTTTGGCATGGTTGCCCGAAACATCTGAGATCGCCCCAAACCAACGGGGCTTATTGGCGGCGGAAGATTGCGACAAACCGAATACGCGACGTTCGTGTGAGGCGCGTTCTTCGGCAGGGCGGATGGTGCGTTTTGAGGGTTTGGGAGCATGAATTGCAGAATGAACCGCCACTTGTTCAGCGTCTCCGCGCCTCGTTGAACAACAAAGCAAAACGGAGTTGACAGCGCCATATATGGCGTGTTTAATGAGTGACAGATGGCAGCGAACCAGACAAAGCACTTTGCCCCGCGATACTCGGTGTTTGACGCATTTTGCGGATGCGGTGGCTTGTCCTACGGCGTGGCGATGACGGGGCGCTTTCGCACACTGCTTGGCAACGACATTCTACCGGAAGCAGGAGAAACGTTCCAACACAACCACGAATTGCTTGAGGGTGCTCGCCCTCACGCCATTGTTCAGCCGATTGAGAGTCTTTCAGTTGGCGATGTTCAGCGAATCTTGAATGAAGCGGCAGGCGAGCCGAAACACCGCCTCGATTGTCTTATCGGCGGGCCGCCGTGCGAAGGGTTCAGCCAGAACCGGACACAAAACGGCACGGGAACGCGAACGCACAAACTGATTGATGACCCGCGCAATGATTTGTTCCGCTGGTTCGTGAAACTTGCTGCGGCTCTGCAACCGAAAGTTGTCCTGATAGAAAATGTCCCCGATTTGGTGCGGCATCGCGATGGCGAGACGCGCGAAGCAGTTATTGCGGCACTCGACTCGGCTGGATACCGAACGGTAGTTCGAGTGCTGAACGCTGCTGATTACGGCGTTCCTCAAATGCGTCGCCGGGCTTTTTTCCTGTGCCAAAGAAAAGATGATTTTGCGCAGACCGGCATTGCCTTGGAGTTTCCGACCCCGACGCATGTTCCGTATCCTTTGCAGCATCCGAGTTTGCTTGAAGCGTCGGACTGGTTGCCGGGCGATTCCGGCTATTGGGTTTCAGTGCGCGAGGCCATAGGTGATTTGCCGTCTCCTACGGAGCACGACAACTACGACCATTCCAAAGTTCGCTATCCTGACGCAAGACTGACGGGCTTCCGCGCTCTCATGCGCAATCCGCAAAGCGTGCCGTTCAATCATCTGGCCCGGAAGCTGGGAAAGGGCGGTTTGATTCGGTTGCAAGCAATGCGACAGGGACAAACTTGCGCGGAGTTGCCGGACGATTTGCGGCCAAAGTCGCACTACCATTACAGCTACACACGGCTCAGTTGGTCAGAGCCAGCGCGCACGATCACGAAGTTTGCGTATCATGTCGGCTCTGGGCAGTTCGGTCATCCCGCAGAAGACCGAGCAGTCACGATGAGAGAAGCGGCAAGACTGCAATCGTTCCCGGATTCTTTCAGCTTTGTCGGCACCAACGAAATCCGAAAGCTATCGGCGCTTGTGGGAAGCGCAGTGCCTCCACTCCTTGCCCGTGCGCTTGGCCAAAAGCTGGCCCAATACTTGGATCATATTTCGGTTAGCGAACTGAAACCGGAATTACGTTACCAAGTGAAGCAACTTAATGGCGATGCCGTGTTGCGAAGGCTTCAGCGAGAAGAATGGGGCACGAACGCGCAGCCGGAAGTGGAGCAGATCACCCTTTTGGATCGATGACTCGTGGTTCGGAAGTGCGCGGGTCAATGTCGTCGCCCCACTTGAATTTGAAAAAGCCTGCTTTGGTTACTTTCGTAGCACGTCGCGCCCCTCCGGCCAAAGTTTCCATGAGTTCTGAAAGTTTCGGAGCGTAACCCAAACCCAAAAGTGCGGTGAAGTCTTTTGAGGCGCGATTCAACCGAGCCGTTCCACGAAGCGACTTGTGGTGCTTCAAGTGCAGCCCGGCGGATTTGCTGTCGTGCGGTTTCACCAGTTGATAAACCTCGCCGAAAACATTTGGCGGGCCGGACGCGTCGAGGTCGTCAGAAGAAAACGCAGTGGTCTGCTCGATGTAATCAAGCAGCACGTCTTGAAATACCCACACGGTTCGCCCACCCCAATGCTGCGCAATCTCGGACTTGGCAATAAACTGGCCGAGCATTCGCTCAAATACTTGCCGGTAATTGGGCGTGTAAATGGAGTCCACCACTTTGCCCAAGTGCCGCTGTGGTCTGCCAAGCAATACATCGGTCATGTGTTCGGACAGGCCACCGCCTCGTGTGCTGGAAGTCATCACCTCGACGATGTAGGGAATGCCTGTCGGCAAACCCGCAGAACCAAGCTCCATCAGCAAGTAATCGAAGGTGTATTCAAAGAACCGGCCTGATGGAGTGTCGCCTTCCTTGCGCCGGAATTTTAATTCCCGCCACACGCCCACTTCCCGGCCATTCTTGATTTCGATAAGGTGTCGAACCTCTTTCGGAATGACAGGCAGCGGTGGCTCAAGAGCAAGCAGCCGTTTCGGGCAGAGAATCCACGGACGTTCGACCGACTCGTTTTGGCGACGCACCCAACAAGAGCAAACGCCAAGCGGCAAAGGTTCGTTACCGTAAGCTTTCTCAACTGCGGGAGCATCGTTGCGCACGCCTTTGTGATTGAAATCGAGGTTCGCGACGCGATTCCGGTTTGAACTAACATCGCAAATGGTTTTGCGGAACGGACAAAGTCTGACGCCCGCCAAACGAGTAACGCCATCCTCGAATACGTCGGGAGATAAACCGTAAAGCTCGGCAATACGCGCGTTTGGTATCTTTTCCACGCCGCCTGGCGGCGTGCTGCTTTTGCTTCGCTTGCTCACTTGCCCTCCTCAAAGAGAGCTTTGACATCAACGCCAAATGCTTTTGCCACGCGGACGAGCGTAGCCACTGTCACATTGACATCCCCGGCTTCAATTTTTTGGTAATGCCGGGTTGCAATCTCCATCGCATCGGCAGCCTGCTCTTGCGTCCATCCCGCTTTCTCTCGGAGACGCCGAACATTTCCTGCGAGCAGGTCTTGGGTTTGGTTAACAGATGGTTTCGGCACGCCATAAAAGTCGTAACAGGAATTGCGCTTGTAAACCACGCCACATGTGGCGTAGATACAGCGTCACAGATATCGAACGACAAAGAAATTCAAGAACCTCATCCGAGTATGGGCCTAACCATTCACTACAAACTGTCCGTGACGGAGAATCTTTCTTCCGCTGTGGTTCGCGAACTGATCCAGCGCACCGCGCTGTACTCGTGGAAAATCGGTTGCGCGGAAGTGAGCGAAGTAATGCCCGCCGATGCCGACCCGATCTACTCGCGGCTGTTCGTGCGCGCCGGCGAGGAGCGGGATTGCTGCTTCGGTCATGTTCCGGCAAAGCGCGGCTGGCTGGTGGAGGTCTGGCCGGGTGAAGGTTGCGAGAGCGCCACGTTCGGCCTCTGCCAGTATCCGCGCCGCGCGCCGTACGAGTTGCGCGGCAAGTCCGGCTTTGTTGCGACGGATTACAAGGGCGGCTGGTTGTTCAAAGGACACTGCAAAACGCAATACGCCGGTGAACACGGCTGGGAGCATTTTCTGCGCTGCCATAAAATTATTGTCAGCATCCTGGATTTCTGGCGGCAAATGGGCGTGGCCGTGGAGGTGAACGACGAAGGCGAGTATTGGGAAACACGCTCCGAGGAAAAGTTGCGCGGCAGGCTGAAGGCTTACGACGGGTTGATCGCAGCGGTCGCCGGAGTTTTCAAGGACGCCACTGATACGAGCGGCAAAGGCCATTCGGTCGCGTCGCCGATTTTTGCCCGGAACGATTTCGAGCGGCTGGAAGCAGAGGGCTGGCAGGAATTCGGAAATCGAATTTCTCAATTGGCGGGGGCTCTCCCGCGTGAGACTCGCTAAAACTCGATCGCCTCGTTCATCTTGCCGCACTGCGAACAGCGCGAGCGGTCCACGTCCGGATCGTCGGTATAGACGTAACCGCATTTTTTGCAGCGGAAGATGCGATCTTCGCTCGGCGTGGGGTGAAAACGGCGGCGGCGCAACTCGGAATACAAGCCCAAGCCGCACAGTGCCGCCAGCAGCACCACCACGTAAGCAAGAATGAGCGTCGGGATGGACATGCTACGGATTGGTGGCCGGCTTGTTCGTTTCCGGCACGGTGTGCCATTCGAAAATCATCGCGCCCACACTCAACTTCGCTGCGCCGTTGCGCAACGGCTCGAAGCGCGCCATCCTGGCCAAATCCAACGAGAACTGATCCGCTTTTGGCGATCCGCTGCGCGCCAGCAAAGTTGAAGAAATCACGTTGCCGTCGGCGTTCACCAGCACCTGAACCACACTGTTCGTCAGCAAATCCGACGCGGCCCAAGATTCCAGTTTCGGCGGGTTGAGCAGGCGGCGGTTGGCGAGTCCGCCCGCGATGCGCAGGGTCGAACGCGCGGCGATCATCGGCCCGGCTTCGGGCACGTCGGGCAGGGTCAACTCCGGCGCGGGTTTGATTTCAAATTCAAACCAGGCAAGCAGGTTGGTCTGCATGAACTGTGCGAACGTGGCGCCGAGTTTCTCCACCGGCAGCGCCAGCAATCGGGGCGGTTCGGTCCAACGAAACGGTTGGAATTTCACCTCGGGGATTCGCAACCACGCCAGGCCAGAGAAACTTCTGCGATGCGGCAGCGCAAAGAGCGTGGGGTCGTTGAACGCGAGCAGTTCATCGGATTCCGCCGCGAGGCGCAACGTGGGCGAAGGCGCGGGTGGCCGGGGCGTGACGGGCTTGCGGTCGCCGAGCGCGAAGATGAGTCCGACGTGCGCTGCGAAGACCAGCACGATGAGCGTCCACCAGCGGCGGCGCGACCACGAGGCGTCACTCGAAAGCGTTGTTGCCTCGTGCGTGCGCGATTTCATCTGCACAGAGTTCATGATCCTCCGCCGAAATCGCGAGCGGCGGTAGGGCGCGTCACTCCGTGCGCGCCGTTCGGTGTCGGTTTGGGACGCGGCGCGCACGGAGTGACGCGCCCTACCACAACAGGCATTAAACGGCTCATGGTTTGGCGGACGGCCCGCTTTCCGGCGCAGCGATCAGACGCGGCAGCGTGGCGAGCAACGCGTCGCGGATGCCGGCATCGCGCGCGAGCAAGGTCAACTGCACGAGGTAATCGTACGTCACGCTCTTGTCCGCCTGCACGACCAGCGTCAACGGTTCGCGGGAATTGGCCGCGGCGGCGGCGAGGCGCAATTTCAATTCCGCCTCGCTGATAATCTGGTTGGCGAAGAAAAGGCGGTTGCTCGCATCCACGGCGACCGTGACGGCGGGCTTTTCCGTCCCTGGCAAGTCGTTGGCGATGGGCAATTGAACGCGGATGCCCGGCGTGTAAACCAGCGGCCCGATCATCACAAAAATCACGACCAGAAAGAACACCGACGCGACGGGAGCGGCATCCAGGATGCCGCCCAACATGCGGGCGTTTCGGTGGAATTTCATGCGCTCTTACCGCCGTTGCCGTCGGTCACGATGTTGACGATGTCCGTCGCGACGCGCTCCATTTCGCGGACGATCGAATCCACGCGGTTGACGAGGTAGTTGTGACCGGCCTGAAGCAGAATGGCAACGGCCAGGCCCGCCGCCGTGCAAGTCAGCGCCTGCCAGATGCCCGCCGAAAGCAGGTTGACGTGCGCGTTCAGCCCCGCCGCCTGGATTTGCACGAACACGCGCATGAAGCCGAGCACCGTGCCGAGCAATCCCAGCAACGGCGCGAGCCGGGTGATGGTCGCGAGCAGGTCGAGTTTTTCTTCGAGGCGCGGCACTTCGGTGAGGCCGGCGGCTTCGACCGCTTCGCGCACGCGGTCGCGGCCTTGGTCGCGGTTGAGGACGGCGGTCTTGACCAGGCGCGCCACCGGCCCGGGCGTGGCGTCGCAGATGGAAAGCGCCTCGACGACGTTGTTGCGCTTGAGCACGGTGCGCACGCCATTGAGGAATTCGGTCGAGTTGATCTGCGAACGGTGGCAGTGCAGGAAGCGTTCGATGAACACGACGATCCCCACCGCGCCCGCGAACAGGATGACCCAGAGCATCGGCCCGCCATTGGCCAGTAGATTCGGCATGGCGTTGTTATAGAATCCGGCGGGCCAAGTTCAAAGCGCAAAGTTTGAGGAGAGTGGCGAGTGACGGGTGACGAGTGACGGGGCGCAGCGCTTCCGCGCCACTCGCCAGTCGTCACCCGCCACACATTCCGGCTTGCATCCGATGCCGTTCGCCCGAATCCTTTGCGCATGGAAAAACCCGACCAATTCCGTGAATTGTTCCGCATGCAAAAGGCCCTCAATGACCGCATCGGCGTCCAAACGGACGGCATGAGCGAGGAAGCGAAGGCGAAATGGATCCTCAACTATTGCCGCGCCATGACGCAGGAAATCGCCGAACTCACCGACAGCGTTCCGTGGAAATGGTGGGCCAAGTATCAGAAGTTCGACGAGCAAAACGCGCGCGTCGAAGTCGTGGATTTGTTTCACTTTCTCATCAGCCTCGCGCAGGTGCTCGGCATGAGCGCGGACGATGTGTTCGCCGCCTACCTGAAGAAGAATGAGGTGAACTTCAAGCGGCAGGATTCCGGTTACACGAAGAAAGACGAGCACGACTCGAAACACATTTGACCCTGTTGCCGCCGTAGCCGCGTTGGTAAAAACGCGGACTCCGCCGGTTGGCCGCGTTCCTCTCCGCGAACTCACGTCCGCGGCTGCCTAAAACCACTTTTGGCATCCGCCTTGTCCCCCGACGTTTCGTTGCCCCAGCCCAGGCTTCAACTTGACGACTGACATTGACGAGCCTCGGTTCTGCGTATAGTGTCCGGCCACACTCGAACAACGTCCGACGCCATATCATCATGAAATCACTGTTGTCATTCGCCTTGTCCCTCGCCGCCATCCTTGCGCTGGTCCCGCCTGCGCCCGCCGCCGAACTCGGCGACGCCGCCAAACCTCTGCAAATCGCCGTCTGGGTCAAAGGCAAGCCCGTGGACCTCGCCGCGAGCAAGGGCAAACAAATCGTGGTGGTCGAATTCTGGGCGACCTGGTGTCCACCCTGTCGGGCGAGCATCCCGCATCTCACAAAGATGCAAAAGAAATTCAAGGACGTCGCTTTCGTCGGGATCAGCGCCGAGGTTGCGGCAACGGTGAAGAAGTTTGTCGCGAAAATGGGCAACAAGATGAACTACACGGTGGCCGTGGACGACAACAAGAAAACCAGCGCGGCCTACATGGAAGCATTCGGCATCGACACCATCCCGCATGCATTCATCGTGGACAAAGGGGGACGCATCGTCTGGCACGGCAACC
>JALOTT010000469.1 GCA_025457745.1 Verrucomicrobiota bacterium | reverse complement strand
AGACGCGCACGGAGTGACGCGCCCTACTCGGCGGCTTATGACCTCGTTCGAGCGGGCAAACGATCTTGCCCGTGCGCCACGCGGCAAGGACGGCGAGGACGAATTCCGCCGACTGACCCTGCGGAAAAACGAAATCGGTGGCGCCCACGCGGATGGCCTCGCCCGCCGTGAATAAATCTCCGAACGTCAACTGCCAGCCGGAAGCAAGGTCGCGCAGCGCGAGTTGTTCGCGCCGTTGGGTGGCGACGGTGCGCCAGAGTTCGTAAAGCATTGTCAGGTTGTTAGCGCACGCCTAACATCTCGCGCAAGCAGCAATTGATTCATGCTTGAACCGACCCAGACTTCAGCACCGGAGCGCGGATTTCAATCCGCTTCCCTGTCCAGTGGCCGGAGCGGAATAAATTCCGCGCTCCCTGTGCCGCGCCGCTTTGAGTTTGAGCGCGACACTTTCGCCTTCGCCAACGAGTTGCATTGGGAGTATCACTTCGACGCGACGACCGGGAGGGCGACGTTCCGCAAGCGCGAGCCCAAGCCGGATTATGCGCATCGCTGTTTTGTGCTCACCCGCGCCGCGCGCCAGTTTCTTTACCACGCGCGCTTCGAACCGGGGCAACCCGCGGCCGACGATACGACGTGCCGGCAATTGATTCGCGAAGTCATGTCACGCAACCCGCGCACGCCGTGCGCACACGGGCAGGAAGCGGTGATTCCGGGCTGCGACAGTTTGCGGCAGTTCAGCCGGTCGCGCGAGACGTTGCTCAAGTCGGAGTGCGGTGGCGCGTGGCAATCGTACGCCCTACGCAGTCATTGGCGGATGATTTTTCCCATCGGCCGTGCACACCAAGCGCGGACGGCGGAAGAATTGTTGACCGAAATCCGTCGTGGCGGCTCGCCGATTGTTCATCTCGTTCGCTTTCCCAAGCTGACCATCAATCACGGAATGGTGTTGTTCGGCGCGGACGAAACACAAACCGCCGCTCGTTTTCAGGCTTACGACCCGAACGACCCGGAAAAGCCAACGCAACTGTCATTCGACCGCGCCACGCGGGTTTTTTCCCTGCCGGCGAATCGTTACTGGGCCGGCGGGCGGCTGGATGTGATTGAAATCTATCGCGGCTGGTTCATGTAGCCAATGACGTGAGAAGGCGGAGATTCGGCTCGATCCAAATCCGCCACCGCACGTCGGCGGCTACGGGTCGGTTTGCGGCCCGGTAATTTTCTTCCTCGGTTTCCAAAACGCCGAGCCAAAAAAAATCAACCCACACAGGTTGATGCCGCAAATGTAACCAATCTTGTACGGCTGGCCCGAATTGTTGGCGGCGAAAATATCCACATCCTGTCCCATCACCAGGCTCGGCAGCGCCATGGGCATGAGCGCGCCATGCACCACGCCGTAGCCGAAGCCGAGTCTGGTCTCTTTGGGGAAAACACGCGGCGACGCCCAACCGTAGAACCACCCCATCACGACGGCGACCACAATAAACACGGCGATCTTTTTGATCCAATCGCGGAACGTCATACCGGCGAACCGGGCGGCAGCTTGTGGTTCAGGCATGGGGTTCGGGGAGATTGTACATTTGAGGCCGGGGCACAAGCGGAGCATCCGCCGCCAAAGGCTGCCGTTGCGCGAACCACCAGCGCAACCAGCGCCAACTGTCCACGAGTGGATGGATTTTGCTGTGGCCCGATTTGTAAAGAACCTGGACCGGCACGAATTCCACCGGGCATCTGGCGGCGAGCAAAGCGACGAGCACTTCGGATTCGATTTCAAAATGATTTGCCGTCATTGGCACGCGCGCCACGACTTCGAGATCAAGCAAACGAAAGCCGCATTGCGAATCTACCAGCGAAACGCCGGTGAACCGCGAGAGCCGCCGGGTCATCCAGTGATTCACCCGGCGGCGAAGCCATGGCATCGCTTCGGCGTGGTCCATGCGATTGCCAACGACCATCGCGGCGCGGCTCTGTTCCACGTGCTGGAAGAATTTTGGAATGTCGCCGGGCGCGTGCTGGCCGTCGCCATCGAGGTTGAGCGCCCACGTGAAACCACGGTCGAGTGCGTGCTGCCAGCCCGCGCGCAACGCCGCACCCTTGCCGGTGTTTTGCGGGAGACGAACAACCTCGGCGCCAGCCTCCATGGCTGTATCGGCGGTGCTGTCCAACGAACCGTCGTCCACGACGATCACGGTCAGCAGATGCCGCCGCACGCCCGCAACGACTTCGCCAATTCGCGCGGCTTCATTGTAACAGGGAATGACCGCCGCGCATTTTTGCGTCCAATCCATGGTGGGAGTATTGGCACGCCGAATCGGAGTTCGACGCTTCGCATCAATCCACGCGATCAATGTGCAGGTCGGTGCGGATGACCTTGCCATCCGTGGCGGAAATGTAAACGTCGCCGATGTCCGCGTCTTCCGTGGGGTTCTTGAGTTTGGCGGCCCAGAGACGAACCTTCCAGACCGGGCCTTCGTCGGCGCGCTGCAACCACAGTTGCGTGGCCCGGAGCCGGAGCGATTTGAGCAGCGGTTCGGCCGAGGCGATCTTGATGGCCTTGTCCGAATCGGTTTTTAGCTTCGCATTATCCAGGACCTTGTCCTTGTCCAGGCCGCGCTCGATGACGCGCCAGGGCCGTGTGACCTTGAGCTTTTTGCCCGCGCCGAATTTCACCTCGGTGGCCTTGAATTTGGCATCCGGGTCGTAATAGACGACGAACCAGAGGTTGGGCGTGAGCGAGGCGATGGATTTTTCGGAGCGGATCTGGACGACCTTGTCCTTGGATTCCACGCTGACGTATTGGTTGCCTTCCTTGACGAGTTCCAATGCCGTCGGTTCGCCAGCCAGCGCGAGCCGGGCGGCGGCAAAAGTTAGCGCCGCGCCAACCACTGCGTAGCGGATGAATGGTGATGGAATAGATTTCATGGCGGCAAAATAAGCAATCCACTGCGGGTGAGCAACAGGTGAAATTGAAAAGCCATGAGCCGGGGCGCAACCTTCGGTGGTGGCGGACAACTACAACCTCGAAGGACTTCCGCAACCGGGACACAGGCAGGCGGGTCGCACCCCGCCGTAACTCAAAAGGGGGTGTTACCCAAGTCGAGGCCGGAAAGTGCTCCGGTTGACTCAAAAGTGGTGTTACCCAAAGCCCCTTGAATTTGGAACCG
>JALOTT010000468.1 GCA_025457745.1 Verrucomicrobiota bacterium | reverse complement strand
ACCAACAACAAAAAGAGCCGCCCTGAAACCCGCCACACCAAAAACTGAAGTGTCACCATCAAATCAACCCCGAAAAGTAGTTTTCGGAGGTTCCCATAAGTTTCAAAGACATGCTCAAGCACCGCCGGGAGGTGGTCCGGAAATTCCTGGAGAAGCTGCCGGATGCCGCGGCCATTGCCGCCTAAACCTGGAGCAGGTTCGTTTCGAGAGGCGGCCACTGGTAGCGCTTGAATGATGAACGAACTGGAAACCAGGCGAACGGCTGTTTCAGCCACGAACGATTGGGGTTCCCGAAGACACGTACAGGCGCTGGTCCTGATCGTGGCAACTGGCATCGGCATCTACCTCTGCTACCGGCTGGCCTTGCCCTTTTTGCCGGCGCTCGTCTGGGCATTGGCGCTGGCGGTCCTGTTTACTCCGTTCCACCGGTGGCTTGAGTCAAAACTAAAACACCCGAGCCTGACCGCTGCGATTTCCGTCCTGATGGTGGGTTTGATCGTGGCCGTGCCTGCAACCTTCGTGGGGCAGCGGCTTGTGATGGAGTCAGCGAAGGGCGCGGAAATCATCAAGACGAAGGTCGAGTCTGGCGAGTGGCGGCGGGCCATCGAAGCGCAGCCGCGCCTGACGCCTCTTGCCGACTGGATCGAACGGCAGTTTGATCTGCCTGGAACCGTTAAGGCTTTCGCCACCTGGCTGACCACGACCGCCGGGTCCATCGTGAAGGGATCCGTGGTCCAGGTGATCGGGTTCTGCCTGACCTTCTATCTGCTATTCTATTTCCTGCGCGACCGTCGTGCGGCGCTCCAATCGCTGCGGTCTTTGTCGCCTCTCTCCGCAGCGGATATGGATCGGCTGTTTGGCCGGGTCACCGATACCATTTACGCCACGGTTTACGGGACACTGGCCGTTGCTGCCATGCAGGGATTTTTAGGCGGACTGATGTTTTGGTGGCTGGGTCTGCCGGTGCCGTTACTTTGGGGCGTGGTGATGGGTTTGCTGGCGGTGGTTCCGGTGTTGGGCGCTTTTGTCGTCTGGATTCCGGCAGCCATCTTTTTGGCGTTGGAAGGCAGTTGGGGGAAAGCCCTGATTCTCACCGCGTGGGGCGGGGTGGTCGTCGGTGGGATTGACAACCTCCTTCTGCCCATCCTGGTCGGGAACCGACTGAAACTTCACACCCTCCTCGCCTTCATTTCTGTGGTCGGCGGCCTGATTCTGTTCGGCCCGGCCGGTCTCATCCTTGGGCCCGTGGCCGTCACGATCACCACGGTGCTCCTGGAAATCTGGCGGCATCGCGCAATGGACCCACCGGCGGTGGCGACCAACTCAACAGTTCAACGGCGGGCCACCAGCGGGGAGGCGTTGTGAGCCGGTTCAAATTGATTCCACATCGCTACTATCTGCTGATCCTCGCCGCGCTCTTCGGCATCTGGTGGGTCGCGCTGGCGATCCACCCGTGGCATCGCAACACTTGGGCGTTGGAAAACGCGCTCGCCCTCGCGGGGGTTGTCCTGCTGGCTCTGTTTCATCGCCAGTTGTTGTTCTCGCGCGTGTCCTACACGTTGATCTTCGTGTTCATGTGCGTGCACCAGGTGGGCGCGCATTACACCTACTCGGAGGTGCCTTACAACGTGTGGTTTCAGCACCTTACCGGGCGAACCTTCAACAGCCTCGTCGGCTGGGAACGTAACAACTTCGACCGCATCGTGCATTTCAGCTACGGCCTGTTGCTCGCCTATCCGGTGCGCGAAATCTTCCTGCGCGTGGTCAACGTGCGCGGGTTCTGGGGCTATTTTCTGCCGCTCGACCTGACGATGTCCACGTCCATGCTCTATGAGTTAATGGAGTGGGGCACGTCCGTGACGTTCGGCGGTGACCTCGGTCAGGCATATGTCGGCGCTCAGGGCGACCCGTGGGATGCGCAGAAGGACATGGCGCTGGCCAGCCTCGGCGCGCTCGTCGCGATGTGCATTACCACCGCCATCAACTGGCGGCTCCAGCGCGACTTCGCCCGGGAGTGGGTCGAGAGCTTTCGCGTGAAACACAAAGCCCCGCACGGTGAGGACGAACTGGCGCGCATGGCTCGGAAGTGGAAATCCCCGTAGCGACTGCCGAGCTTCCAGGTGATTACCGGCACCAACCGGCTCACTTCTTTTCCGCGTCCACCCTGGCTTTTTCCAAGGCAGCTTGGGCGTCGGCTTTCTGCTTATCAGCATCCAATTGCGCCTGTTTGGAGACCTTTTTGGCTTCGATCTTCGCTTTGTCAATCGCCGCATCCACGTCCGCCTGTTTTGTGGCATCTTTTGCGGCGGCGTCCACAGCGTCCTTTCGATTGTCGATGGCGTTTTTGGTGGCTTCGGCATTGTTGTCGATGGCCGTCTTCTGTTTGTCGCAGCCCACAAGGACGAAGGCGGCGAGTACTGCCGGTATTAGATATTTCATAGTTTTCAGTTTTGGTTGTTTACGGTTTGCCGTCAGCGCTTTTCAGGCGCTCAGCAATAATCTACCGAATTTCAGGCCGGGTGGTATGGGGTGAACTACCCATGCCCAGGTGGGCCGACACGTCGCTTCCCTGACTCCTGCCAGATCGGTCGGTTCCGGCTGAACAGCGCCTTGGACGACAGTAGGGTTACACCCCATAGCAAAGGCCCAGCGCGCACCGTACCGTGTTTCCAATAGCAATTACCAACACCGACAACGTTACAACCGAAAGTAAAACCTTAATGAAAATGGAGCCAGCCTATCCCCTCGCGCTCCTGGAAGCAACGGACACCCTGTTCGTTACCAGCGCATCGCTGTGCGCTTCCGAGACGGACGACCACATTGAGTCGTCCGCCAAGAAAATTGGAGGAACGCATCACAGATATTCTCAAGTTGGCGTGTTGATCATTGCCTTGGTCTTAGCCTTGCTCTTTGGCGCGGCGGGTCCGGCGGGCGCGCAGTCCCGCGTCCCCTGGACCATCCTCTCCACCACCACCGGCGGTCTGCCCCCGGCCAATGGCGGCAGCGAACAGACTTCCTGCGTGGTCGCCGATATTGACCGCGATGGCACCACGGATTTCTTCATCACCGACCGCAGCGTGGCCCCGTCGGTGATCCTCTACCGCCGCCAGGCCGGCGGCTGGCAGAAATGCATCGTCGAGGCGACCCAACTGCCGATCGAGGCG
>JALOTT010000096.1 GCA_025457745.1 Verrucomicrobiota bacterium | reverse complement strand
CCGCCAGAGGATTTCGCAACTTCAAAAATTACCGCACGCGCATTTTATTCTTCTGTGGCAAACTTGACCTCTATCCATTATGAACCTTCATGAAGCCATACTTGCCTATGGCGTAGTCGTACCCCACCGCGCCATAGCCCGTGGCGTCATTGGCGTTCCCGGCGTTGCCCACTGGCACACTGTCAATCGTGATGAGCGCGGAAGCGGTCTGTGCCAGCAGCCCGCCAGCAGTGAGTGCGACGACCATGAGTTTGTGTGAGGATGAGAGGTTCATAAGTTTGGAAAAGTCAGGTTTTTAGTTCCGTGAACTCTTTTACTTCAGTTGCGTTTTTTTGTCAACGTCATTTTTCCCCTGGCACGGGGGCAGGGTACGGCCCGGAACCGGCGGCGGCGCACCTTCGCCAGAGCGATCACCGAATTCAATTTGTGATTTGTCCGCAGGCTGATACTTTCAGGATATGAGCGTTTTGGAATTGACCGATGAGCAGGTGCTTTCACTGGTGCGCCAATTGCCCGCCACTCGCAAGCGCGGCGCATTGCTGGCGCTGGCGCAAGACTCGCAGTCACGCCGTGACGAGCGGATGCGTTTTGGCGAAGCGCAATTGCGTCGTCTTTGCGCGGAACGTAAATTGAATTGGGATTCCATGTCGGAAGATCAGCGCGAGGAATTCGTGAACCAGTTGTTGCATGAGGAATGATCGTGGCGTTCACAGTTGTACTGGACACGAACATTCTTTTCTCCGCCACCGGCTGGCGCGGCAATCCGTTTCAATGCGTGGAACAAGCACGGGCCGGGAAAATTGAAGCGGTGACATGCGTTGAGTTGATGGAAGAGTTGGCGGAAAAGCTGGAATTGAAACTTGGATTCCCGCCTGAACAGAGCGCCGAGACGCTGGCGGATTATTTGAGTTTCCTGCACGTGGTCAACATTCCCAAAACTTTGAATGCCGTGCCGCGCGATCCTGACGACAACGCCGTGCTTGAATGTGCGATTGAAAGTAAAGCGAAGTTTCTTGTCACCGGCGACATGGATTTACTGGAATTGAAAAGTTTTCAGGGCGTTGAAATCGTTCGCGCCAGCGAGTTTTTGACCATTTTAGCAAAGCAAAGAAGCCAGTGAATGTGAGGATTGAAATTTATGCCTGCCAAAATCCGGATTCCAACCCCACTGCGCAAGTTGACCAACAACGAGGAACTTGTCGAGGTCAACGGCGCAACCATTGCCGAAGCGATCACTGAATTGCAAACCCGCTACCCCGGCATTGGGGAACGTCTCTTGGATGAAAAAGGCGAAGTCCGCCGTTTCGTGAACGTTTATGTGAACGAGGAAGACATCCGCTTCCTGAAAAACCAGCAGACGCCGTTGAAGGACGGGGACGAAATCAGCATCATCCCGGCGATTGCCGGGGGTTGATTTCGAATCGTAAATCGTAAATCGTAAATCAAAAATTCTCCTGCCATGCCCAAAGCCTCCAAGAAAACGGTGACGCCGACGAAGTCCACGACTCCCACTCAACAAAGATTGTGGCTGATGTATCCGCCGCGGCTCATCAAGAAGCCGTTCATCTGGGAAGTGGGTCACAAATTCAAAGTGGTCACGAACATCCGTCAGGCCAGCGTGACGGACGAGATTGGCATCGTCTGTCTCGAACTGGACGGCCCGCGTGCTAAAGTCAAAGCCGCCATCAAGTGGCTGGAGAAACGCGGCGTGAACGTCGAGCCGGTCGAGATCAACGTAATCGAGAGCTGAATCGCTGCTGAAAACACAAACGGCGTGGTGGTTTGCCACGCCGTTTGTGTTTTTGACGCGGGAATTATTGCTTCCGATGGCGGCGTTTAACGCTGAGTTGGGCAGCGGTGCGGACCAAGGTGGCGTTAACCAGCGCGGCGTCTTCGTCGGTGAGTTGCTCTGCCAGCCGCGCTTCGGCGCGCCGGCGCGCTTCCTCCACCTTGACTTCATCAATGTTGGCCGCTTCGATGGCCATGTCGGTGATGACGGAAACGTGGTCGCCGGTGACTTCCACGAATCCCTCGCCCACCGCCAGGAAATAGTCCTGCCCATCCTTGCGCGCCGTGATTTCGCCCGCGACCAGTTGCGTCATGAGCGGGACGTGGTTGGGATAAACCCCCATCTCGCCTTCCACGCCGGGCAACGTGACCATCTCCACGTCGCCGCTGAAGACTTTCGCCTCCGGCGTGACGATTTCCAATTTCAGTGTTGCGGCCATTTTTTTCTTGGGTAGGGCGGGCAGTCCTCTGCCCGCCGTCGGCGCGTACGGAGTGACGCGCCCTACCTGTTACGTTTCTTTGATCTCATCAATCGTGCCCTTCATGTAGAAGTTCACTTCGTTCACGTCGTCGTGTTTGCCTTCGAGGATTTCCTTGAAGCCGCGCACGGTTTCCGCCACGGGTACCTGCTTCCCATCGCGGCCTGTAAACACCGCGGCCACGGAGAACGGCTGGCTGAGGAAGCGTTGAATCTTCCGCGCGCGAAACACGGTGAGCTTGTCCTCTGGTGAAAGCTCGTCCATGCCCAAGATCGCGATGATGTCCTGCAAATCCTTGTAGCGCTGGAGAACCTTCTGGACGCCGCGCGCCACGTCGTAATGTTCCTGGCCAACGATGTCGGCGGACAGCGCGCGAGAGTTTGACGCGAGCGGATCCACGGCGGGATAAATGCCGAGTTCGGCGATGGAACGTTCGAGCACGATGGTCGCATCCAGGTGCGCGAACGTCGTGGCGGGCGCAGGGTCGGTCAAGTCGTCGGCGGGCACGTACACGGCTTGGAAGCTGGTGATCGAGCCTTTCTTGGTCGAGGTGATGCGTTCCTGCAAGTCACCCATTTCCGCCGCGAGCGTGGGCTGATAACCGACGGCGCTCGGCGTTCGGCCCAGCAGCGCGGACACTTCCGAACCGGCCTGCGAGAAGCGGAAAATGTTGTCCACGAACAGCAGCACGTCCTGATTCTTCTCGTCGCGGAAATACTCGGTCACGGTGAGCGCGGACAGCGCCACGCGGAGCCGCGCGCCGGGCGGCTCGTTCATCTGGCCATAGACCAGTCCAATACGTGAGCCGGGCTCGATGATCGGCAATCCGTTTTCGCCGATTTTCGGATGCCCCTTTTCGTCTTTCTGCACCTTGATGACACCGGCTTCGATCATTTCGTTGTAAAGGTCGTTGCCTTCGCGCGTACGCTCGCCGACGCCCGCGAACATCGAGACGCCGCCGTGCAGCTTCGCGATGTTGTTGATGAGTTCCATGATGACGACGGTCTTGCCAACGCCCGCACCGCCGAACGCGCCAATCTTGCCGCCCTTCAAGAACGGGCAGATGAGATCAATGACCTTGATGCCGGTCGTCAGAATCTGCGGTGACGTGGATTGTTCCACCAGCGCGGGCGCCGGACGGTGGATGGGCATGTATTTGTCCGCCCTCACCGGGCCCTGCTCGTCCACGGCCTGGCCGGTCACGTCGAACACGCGACCCATCACCGCTTCGCCCACGGGCACGCAGATGGGGCCGCCGGTGTCCAGGACTTCATAACCGCGCTTGAGACCCTCGGTGGAGCTCATGGCGACGGAGCGAATCCAGTTGTCGCCGAGGTGCTGCTGCACTTCGAGTGTGAGCTTGTTTTTGCCGGCGGCGCCGGGCGAGGTGAACTCGACCGTGAGCGCGTTGTAGAGCGCCGGCAGTTTGTCGGAGAACTCGATGTCCACGACCGGGCCGATCACCTGGACGATTTTTCCTTTGTTAAACATGGCTTGTTCCTTAATGACGAATGACGAATGACGAATGACTAGTCAATGATCGAATGACAAATGACTCAAGCAGGGTGTTCACTGCCGGCCTTTTCTGACAATCGCGGCGAAAATCAAATGAAGCTCTTTGGCCTCTTGCCAAAGGGTGCGCAACGCGGCCTTCCGCGACGGTTCGGCGGTCGCCAGCATCCGCAGCCAGTGCTTGGTTTCGCGGGCTTCTTTGCGAGAAACACCGATCTTGTGCAGAAAATCCTTCTTGGATTCGGCATCGTCGGCTTCGGAATAGTTCGCGCCCATGCTGGTGGCTGCGCGGACGAACTGACTGATGAGCGGAGTGTTCACCGCGCCCTGCGGAAACTGCTTGGCAAAGCGGATGGCGGCTTCTCCAAACTTGGCCGTGCGCTCCTCCAAGTCGTATTCTTGTTTGTCGCTCATTTTGAGTGATTGGCGCTTTGGATTTCATTAGACATTAGCCATTAGTCATTCGTCATTTCCCCCTAGCCCAACGCCATCTGGGCGGTGGTGATTTCCAACAGTTCCTTCGTGATGTTCGCCTGGCGCAGCTTGTTGTAATCGAGCGTCAGGTCCTTGATGAGCTGCTTGGCGTTGTCGGTGGCGTTTTTCATCGCCACCATCCGGGCACTGTGTTCGCTGGCCTTGGCTTCGAGCAGCACCTGGAACATCCGGAAGTTCAGGTAGTGCGGCAGCAACGCGCCCAACACGCCCTCCGCCGACGGCTCGAACAAAAATTCCGCGCCGCTCGCCTGCAAGGCCTTCCCCAGCTCCTCGCCGTGATGATCCGAACTGACTCCGCGGATTTCGGTGATGGGCAGCAAGGCAAACACCTCCGGCCGCTGCGACAGCGTGGAAACGAAGTTTGTGAACAGCACGTCCAGCTGGTCGAACTCGCCCGCCAGAAAGTGATCCTGCGCAAACCGCGAAATGGCCCGCGCCTCGTTAAATTGCGGCGAGTCCTTGTAGCTGAACTCCGCCACCAGTTGCCGCCGTGCCCGCGCCACGAATTGGGCGGCTTTGCGACCGGCCGTAATGAAAACCGTGGTGTCCTTGTCGTACTTGATCGCCTCGCGGAACAGCGAGCTGTTGAGCGCGCCGCACAACCCCTTGTCCGTGCCCACCACGATGAGGCAACGCTTTGCCCCCTCGCGCCGCTCCATCAACGGGTGGGAGAAATTGCCGCTGTGACTGGCCAGCAATTCACCGAGCATGCGATTCATGGTCGCGGCGTACGGCCGGCCCGCCAACGCCGCGAGCTGCGCTTTGCGCATCTTTGACGAAGCGACCATCTGCATGGCCTTCGTGATTTGCGCCGTGTTCTTGACCGACCGGATGCGTCGGCGGATGTCGCGGGTGCTGGCCATGAGCCTTAGCGATACGTCTGTTTGAACTCAGTGACGGCGGCTTTCAATTCCCCGGCGAGGGCGTCGCTGATGGCTTTCTCGTTGCGAATCTTCGTCAGCAAGTCCGCCTTGCGCGTGGTCAGGAAGTCCGTGAGCTTGGCCTGAAAATCCTTGTTTTTCTCCACCGCCACATCGTCAAAGAAATTGTTCTGCACCGCCCACAGGAGCGCGGCCTGGATTTCCACCGGAAGCGGGTTGAATTGCGGCTGTTTGAAAACTTCCACCACGCGCTTGCCACGTTCGAGTATCGCCTGCGTCTTGGCGTCGAGGTCTGAACCGAACTGCGCGAAGGCCGCGAGTTCACGATATTGCGCGAGGTCGCCCTTGATACGACCGGCGACCTGTTTCATGGCTTTGATCTGCGCGGCCGAACCGACGCGGCTCACGGAGAGACCGACGGACACCGCCGGACGCACGCCCTGATAGAACAAATCTGTTTCGAGATAAATCTGGCCGTCCGTGATCGAAATCACGTTCGTGGGAATGTAGGCCGAAACGTCGCCGGCTTGCGTCTCAATGATCGGGAGCGCCGTGAGCGAGCCGTTGC
Organism: Verrucomicrobiota bacterium; assembly: GCA_025457745.1. GTDB lineage: Bacteria > Verrucomicrobiota > Verrucomicrobiia > Limisphaerales > JADLHS01 > JALOTT01. The sequence goes on along the minus strand of JALOTT010000096.1, from coordinate 5,095 downwards.
CATATTTTTCGCCGACGCGCGCCGAGCGTTCGAGCAACCGGCTGTGCAGATAGAACACGTCGCCGGGATAAGCCTCGCGCCCGGAGGGACGCTTCAACACCAGCGAGACCTGACGATACGCAACGGCCTGCTTCGACAAGTCATCGTAAATGATGAGCGCGTCCATGCCGTTGTCCATGAACCATTCACCCATCGCCGCGCCGGCAAAGGGAGCGATGTATTGGTTCGCGGCCGAGTCGGAAGCGGAAGCGGCTACGACAATTGTGTCCTCCAACGCACCGGCTTTTTCCAATTCCGCGATCACCCGTGCGACGTTCGACTGTTTCTGACCGATGGCGACGTAAATGTTGTGCATTGGGCGAAAACTCTTGTCGCCGGACGCGCGGCCCACCTTGTTGATGCGCGCCTGATTGATCATCGTGTCCACGCCGATGGTCGTCTTGCCCGTCGAACGGTCGCCGATGATGAGTTCGCGCTGGCCGCGGCCAATCGGAATCATCGCGTCAATGGCCATGATGCCCGTCTGTACCGGCTGACTCACGGATTTGCGCTTGATGATGCCGGGCGCGATTTTTTCCACCGGATAATAAGCGCTTTCCTTGATCGGACCTTTGCCATCCACGGGGCGGCCGAGGCAATCCACCACGCGACCGAGCAAGCCCTTGCCCACCGGCACGGAGAGCAGTTTGCCCGTGGTCTTGACTTCAGAACCTTCGTGAATGCCGAGATAATCGCCGAGGATGATCGCGCCGACTTCGTTTTCTTCGAGGTTGAGCGCGAGGCCGGTGACGCCGTTGCCGAAGTCGAGCATCTCGTTGAGCATCGCGTCGGTCAGGCCCTCGATCTTGGCCACGCCGTCGGAGATTTCACGGACGGTGCCGACGTTTTGCCGGGCGACCGACGTTTTCACCCCGGAAATCTGGGCTTCAATTTCTTGCAATAGGTTGCTCATAAATCTTCAATTCAAAAACTTTCCGCCAGCGCGTTCAACCGCGCCTGCACGCTGCCGTCGTAAACGTCGCTGCCGATCTTGACGCGCAGGCCGCCGAACAGCGCCGGGTTCTGGGCGAACGAAATCGTCAGACCCGTGCCGTAAAGACGGTTCAACTGGCCGTTCACGCTTGCCTGCAACTCCGCCGACAACGGAGCGGCGCTCTCCACGCGCGCGGAGCGACGCTCCAAATCCAACTTCACCAACCGCTGAAAATGCGAGAGAATCCCCATGTAACCGCGCGGCTTCTGCGCGACGACCTGTCGCACGATTTGCAACGCGCGGTTTTCGTCCAACAGCCCGCCCGCCACGCAACTGCGGAACAGTTGCTTGGCGTCGCGTTTGGATTGTTTGCTGATCTTCACTTACGGCTTCGGTCTCCTGAAATTCCAGATTCGAGATTTGAAACTCATTTCGCTGCGAGTTGTTTTGTGGTTTCTTCAGCTAAACGCCTGTGATCGTCTGGGGTCAAAATCTTGCCCGTCACCGTCGCGGTCGTGTGCACCACCAAGCGGCCCACTTCGCGTTTCAATTCAACCAGCATCCGCGCGTGGTCTTGAGCCGCCGCCTCACGCGCTTTCGCGATGATTTGCTCGGCGGCAGCGATGGCTTTTTGTGTTTCCTGTTCGCGCACCTCGGCGGCGGCGGCGCGGGCCTCTTCGATGAGTTTGTTGCCGTGCGCGCTGGCCTGATTGAGGATTTCCTGCGCCCCGGCCCGGGCATTGACGAGGTCTTGTTTGATCTTTTCGACGTTGGCAAGACTCTCGGCGATTCTCTGACGACGCTCCTCAAGCACCTTCAGAATTGGCTGATAGGCGAGTTTGTAGAGCAGGGCGGCGACGATGAGAAAACTGATCACTTGAGCGACGAACAGTGAGGTCTGGACGCCAAATTTTTCGCCGGTGGTCCTGGCGGTTTCAGCCAGATCACTGCCGATGCTGGCCAACAAAACAAACTGGTTCATAAAATTTCTGGTTAATGCCGGTTTGGTTCAGGCGCGGAGACGGTGAGTCTCCGCGCCCGAGAGCAGCTTATCCCTTCACGAGGAACAAGGCGTAGAACACGATGGCTTCCGCGAACGCAATGGCCAAGATGGATTGCACCAGAATCTTGGTCGAAGCACCGGGGTTGCGACCCACGGCCTCGGAAGCCTTCATGCCGATGAAACCTACACCGATGGCCGCGCCGAGCGCCGCCAAACCGACGTGCAAGTTACCGCTCAATTCTGCCAGCATGGGCATTAACATACGTTTAACCTTTCGTTTTTCTCAGCGGCCCCCGCGATTTAACACGGTCAAACCGCTGAAATCTTTTTAGTGGTGCGCCGCCGCGTGTCCTTCCTCGTGCATGCAGATCAACATGGTGAACACGGACGTCAGCAGCATGAACACGAGCGCCTGAACCAGCCCCACCAGTAATTCCATGAAATAGAACGGCACCGGCAGCAGCCAGCCAAACGCCGGGCCGCCCATCGTCGCCATCGCCTCCAGCATGTTTTCGCCCGCAAAAATATTCCCATAGAGACGAAAGCTCAGCGACACCGGGCGGAACAAAATTGAAAACACCTCCAGAAAACCGACGAGGAAGAAAATGACAATCAACAGAATCTTGAGCAGACCGGTGGATTCGCCTTTCGGCCCGAACAAATGCAGGAACATCCCCTTCACGCCGTTGGCCTGGAGCGCCCAGACGATCCAAAAGAAGAAGAAAACCATTGATATGGCCAGCGTCATGTTGAGATCGGCATTGCCGCCGCGCAGCAGCGGACGACTGATCTCAAAGCCGTGCTCGCCTTGCGCGCCCCAACCAATCGTGCCCACGCCGGGAATCAGACCGAACCAATTCGTGAACAGGATGAAAATAAAGATCGTGGCAAAAAACCAAAATGTCTTCTTGACGAGGTCACGGCCGATGATGCCTTCGAGAAATTCGTAAAGCGATTCCACCATCCACTCCCAGAAATTTTGCGCGCCGCTCGGAACGAGTTGCATGTTACGCATCGCCACCTGGGCGAAAATGATGAGTCCCACGGCCACGATCCACGTCACCAACATGGAGTTGGTCACTGGAAATGGCCCGATATGAAACACGGTCACCGCCGCCGAGGGCAGCCCGTGATGTTCGCCGTGTTCCTCCTCCGCCACCGATGCCGATCCCGCCGTTTCATGGGCGGCAGTCAACGCAGTTGCCGGCAACTCATGGCCCAGCTCTGCTGCGTTCAGGAACGCCGCGAGGCCGAACCACACCGCTGCCGCTAAAATTGTCTTCATCAAAGACATCACGCTTTGGATCGCTGCCGGGAATACCGATTCCTACGGTTCACCGAACCGACTGGCCACCGGAAGTGGTGAAGAAAATGCCGGGACGAGGGAAAAATCTCAAGGAGTTTTTTCCAAAATCTTCGCCAATCGTATGGCTTGAAGTCGCTTTTATGGTGACATTAAGCTTCCCCAAAATCATCGCTCAACCGGCGCGCCGGAACTTCGCGCCTCCCCACGCCAGCAGCAGGACGGCGCCGAGCGTGCAGACAATCGCCGCGCCTGTGGGCACGTCGAGTTGATAGGATGCGTAGAGTCCGCCCACGCTGGCGAGCGTTGCCACCAGCCAGCCGACCGCCAGTCGCGCCGGCAGGGAATTCACGAGATACGTGCCGCACGCCGCCGGCACGATGAGTTGCGAAAATACCAGCAGCACCACTGCCTATGCGGCCGGACGTGCCGCGGCATCCGCTGGCTTTGTTCTGATAAAGCCGACGGCTCTTTGCGTCAAGAAGGCCAGAACATAGACAAGGCCCAGCAAGGCCACGTCCGTCGGGCCGACGGGAAAATCCCAGCGGTAAGCCACACAGAATCCAGCCAGCGCCGTCAGGCCGCCGATGCTGGAAGCGATGAGGGCAAACTGCCGCATGTTGCGCGCAAACAGGTGGGCCGTGAGCGGGGGAATAAGCAAAAACCCGAACGTCACCAGCGGCCCGACGCTCAACACCGCCATCGAAATCGTGAGACCAATGAGCAGGAACAAGAGCGAATCCCACAGCATCACGTTTTTATTGAGCGTGATCGCCATCTCGCGATCGAAGGACACCAGCATGAATTCTTTTTGAAAGGCAAGCAGCGCGGCGACCACCACGGCAAAAGCGGCGGCTGTGCCCGCCAGATCGCCGTTGGAGACCGCGATAATTTCTCCTTTGAGCCGGTCTAGCAAACCGTGTTCGCCATACGGGTTTTTTACCAACAACAGAATGCTCCAGGCGCCGGCCAGGACGTAGACCATGCCAATCACGCCTTCGATGAAGCCGCGCCCGCGCCGTTCGAGTCTTGGGAACAGGAGAATGGCCGTGAGCGTGAACACACTGGAGCCGGCAAATGCCAGCGTGTGTTCGCTGCCTTCCGCGTGATAAATGACTCCCCACGATTCGAGGGCGAACGCGAAGGCGATGCCGCACGAGGAAATTTGCGGCAATGCCACGCCCATGAACACGAGCCGTCGCAACACCAGATAAACCCCCACCAGCGGACAGGTCAGCCCGACCAACAGGCTCATGTACACGGAATTCCGCAGCAGAAAATTCGGGTCAAAGACTTCGCGCAGTGTGTCCATGTCAGTGCATTTCCAATTCCAGAATCTCCTCGATCTTTTCCGGACTTAACATTTCCTGGACTGACCCTTGTAAAACGCGGCCCGCGTGCAGCCAGATCACCCGTTGGACGTAAGCCCGTACCAACGGCAAATCGTGGCTGGCCATGACAATCGTGAGCTTTTGCTGTTCGTGAATCTTTTCCAGCACGTCCATGATGGCCTGTCGTGCGCCGGCATCAATGCCGGAAGTCGGCTCGTCGAGCAGCAGGAAATCCGGCTTCGTCGCCAGCGCGCGGGCGATGAGCACGCGCTGCTTCTGTCCGCCGGAAAGCTGCGAGAAAAGTATTTTGCTCAGATGGTCCGCGCCCGTTTCCCGCAGGCATTGATGCGCCCAATCTTTTTCCAGGGAGCCAATTCGACGTCCGGGTCTGACCCGTCCGCAAGTGCCCATGAGCACAACCTCGAAGCTGGAGAGAAGAAAAATGGAGTCGAGCGTATCGCGTTGCGGCGTGTAGCCGAGCGCGT
>JALOTT010000095.1 GCA_025457745.1 Verrucomicrobiota bacterium | reverse complement strand
ACGTCGTGCTGGCCGACCTGCAGCGCCAGGCGAGCCAGCCGCTCGCGGCGGATTGGGTCGAGTACGCCGAATTGTTTCTGGCTGGCCTCCGCGCTAGGTAACGATGCTGATGCCATGTTTGTCAATCACGATGCGCACAACGCGCATAGCAAGCAGATGGGCATCCTGAACGTCGCCTCGGCCGATTGGTGCGGGCTCTTCCGCATCGCCCAGGAAGCGTTGACCAACGTTCTCCGCCATGCCGGGCCAGCCATGCGTAGGTCGGGCTCGTGATCCGACCTGCGCCGCGGCGGTGCGCGCCGGGTATCTCTGGCACGAGTTCGGCGACAGCCACCTGACGTTGAACAGCCTCCTTAAGCTGGTGCTGGTGGTGGCGCTGGTGCTGGTGGCGGAGCGCTACCTGCGGCGACTCCTGCGGCGGCGCGTGCTGGCCCGCACCAGGCTCGAGCCCGACCTGCAATACGCGGTCAGCCGTTTTGTGGGTTACTGCTTCATCGCCGTCGGCTTTTTCTTTGCGCTGAGGGTGATTCATTTGGATTTGAGCGCACTGGCGGTGATCGTTGGCGGACTGGGTATCGGCATCGGCTTCGGCCTGCAAAACATTGTCAGCAATTTCATCAGCGGACTGATCCTGCTCGCCGAACGGCCCATCGCCCTCGGCCATCGCATCGAAGTGGGGGGCGTGGCCGGCCAGGTCACCCAAATCAAAATGCGGAGTACGACAGTGGTGACGAATGACAATATCACTATCATCGTGCCCAACTCGAATTTCATCACCAATGCCGTGACGAACTGGAGTTACGGCGACCCGAAGGTGCGCTTGCGCCTGCCGGTGGGCGTCGCTTATGGCAGCGATGTCGAGAAACTGCGGACGGTGCTTCTGGAAGTCGCGGCGGAGCATCCGGCGGTGCTCAAGCAGCCAGTCCCGTCAGTTCGCTTCCTCGGGTTCGGCGACAGTGCTCTGAATTTCGAGCTTGCCGTCTGGACCATCGAGATGGCCCAAAGCCCCACACGCTTCCGCAGCGAGTTGTTTTTCGCCATCGAGCGCAAGTTGCGGGAAAACCAGATCGAAATTCCCTTCCCGCAACGCGACCTGCACCTGCGTTCTGGAAAAATCACGCTCGAAACGAAAAGCGGCGGCGGCACGAATGTCTCCGTGCAATCGGAGTGATGCCGAAGTCGTTAAATGCTCGCCAGGCGCGTGTTGTCGTTCACGTCAAAACGGCCAGAAGACCGGAATCAACACGCTCGCCAGAATCCAGAGGATGACGTTCAACGGCATCCCCACCTTGATGAAGTCGCGGAACAAATAGCCGCCGGCGCCATAAACCAGCGTGTTGGTCTGATAGCCGATCGGCGTGGCAAAACAGGCCGAAGCGCCCAGCGCGACCGCAATGATGAACGGCCGGGGGTTGACTTGAAGCGCCGCGGCCGCCTGGATGACGATGGGCGTGAGCAACACCGCCACGGCGTTGTTGGAGAGGAAGGAGGTCATGACGGACGCAATCACGACAATCGCCGTCAGGACGGTGACCGGACCGAACGGCCCAAGTCCCTTGATCATGCCGTGGGCAAGAAACTCCGCGCCGCTGGTTTTTTCCAAAGCCAGGCCCAGCGCCAACATGCCGAAGATCAGAAAAAGGATGTTCCACTCGACCGAGTCGTAGGCTTCCTCCGTGTCCAGGCAGCGGGCAAAAATGACGGCCACCGCACCCAGAATCGCCAGTGCCGCGATGGGCATCACATTGAGCGCCGCCAGGGCCACGACCAATGAGGTGATGCCCACGGCCAGCCATTGTTTGCGGCGACGTTTGGGTTCGTGCGGCACGTCCAGTAGCAGAAGAAAGTCGCGCCCGGTGCGTAGTTCATTCACGGCTGCTTCCGGCCCTTCGACCAACAGCGTGTCGCCGTAACGCAACCGCACGTCGGCAAAATCCTCGCGCAGATTGACGCCTTTGCGATGCACGGCCAGCACCAGCACGCCGTAACGGCGGCGGAAGTTCACGCCCCGCACGCTGCGGCCAATCAGGCTGGAGTGCGGCCCGACGACACATTCGGCCACGATGGCCTTTTGAGAACCGATCAATTCGAGGCCGAGCTTCGCCTTGGGCGAGATTTCGACGCCTTCGAGCGAGTTGATTTCGATGACAGAGGACAACGGAGTGGCCAGCCGCAATCGGTCGCCCTGTTCGAGCACGATTTTGTTCAGCGGTGCGCGCACCGTGTCGCCGGCGCGGACGATCTCCAGCACGCGCGCCTTCGGTTGGTTGGCCAGCGGAGTGTCGGCCAGCGGCTTGCCGAGGAGCGGCGAACCGGCAACCACGACGGCCTCGGTGAGATACTGTTTGGTGTCGGTGGTCTGGAGGATGGACGCGAGCGTGTCGCGGTTGGGCAGCAGTTTGCGGCCAATGGTCAGGAGGTAGGCGATGCCGGCGACGGTGAGAATCAATCCAACCTTGCCCAGTTCAAACATGCTCAACGGCGGCTGGCCCATCTCCCGGGCCGTGGAACTGACGAGGATGTTGGTCGAAGTGCCGATGAGCGTGCAGGTGCCGCCGAGGATGGAGGCGAAGGAAAGCGGAATGAGCAGTTTGGACGGCTTCAATCCGCGCGAGGCAGCCAGGGAAATCAAGATGGGCATGAACACGACCACGACCGGCGTGTTGTTGATGAAGGCAGAAATCAAGGCGACGATGGGCAGCACCACGAGCAACACCGACCAGTCCGATTTGCCGACGAGTTTGTTCAATCGGTGGCCGATGGTTTCGATTACGCCGGTTCGTTCCAGCGCCGCGCTCAGGATGAACATGCAGGCGACGGTGATGACGGCGTCGTTGCCGAAGACCCTGAACGCCTCGGCGGGGGTCAAGATGCCGGCAACCATCAGGGCGCCAAAAGCGCCCATGGCGACCAAGTCCACCGGGAATTTCTCCCAGACCAGCATCGCAAACGTCGCGGCCACGAGCGCGAAGACGAAAAGCATTTGCCAGGTCATTGTTAAACCCCTCTCGGCTGATACCCGCGTGCGAATCGTTCAGTTTTGGTTCGCTGCGTCACGCGTCATCCTCCTTCAGGCATCTTGGCTTAATTGTCGCGAATAACCCGGCTTTCCAGCCGTTCCAATCGGCGGCGCACCTCCGCAAGTTCGTGAAAGAGCGCCGTGGCTACTTCCTCGGGTGCGATGCGGGCCTTCTTCTCCAGTTTTTTGACCAGGTCGGGCAGGCGTACGGTGCCGAGTCTTCGCTTGGCCTTCTCGAAGCGCGCCTGCTACATCCATTGTGAGTAGAGTTCATCCAGCGCGTCGAGCACCTCCCAGCATTGGGCGTGGGAGATGGCCAGCACGTCTTTGTTGGCGAGCGGGTCTTCGGCGTGTTCGCGTTCTTCATCATCGAGTTGTTCCATGAGCACTTCACGGATGGCATCTGGAATTTCATCGTCGAGGAATCTCTTCCGCCCGGTGGCGGTGGCGACCACCTGTCGCACGTGCATTTCCAAAAGAAACGCGCCCATCAGACTGAAGCGGGTGGCTTCGGTACTCTTGGCATCCAGCAAAACTTCTTTTCCGTCCTGCATCTTTGCGGCATAGGCGGTCGTGCCCTCAACCTTGCCCGGCAGCCAGGCGGATTCATCGGCAATCCGGCGACGGACGGCGCGAACCAGGTCCAATTTGACCGCCGGGGAGAGGACCGCCACGCGGGGTTGCGCGGGCGGTGTCGGTGCGTCCGCCACTACCGGGGGTTTGGTCTCCGGTGGTGCGGGTGCGGCTTTGTCGGTGTCAGCCACTTTTTCAGCAGGCTGGGGAGTGGTCATCGGGGCGGGGTCGGGCGTATCAGTCTCAGCGGGCGCGTCCTCGCGCAAGCTGAAGCCGGGGAGGTTTGGCTTCGCAACGGAAGGAATGACAACCGCGGGCGTATTCTTCTTCGGTTCTTTCGCGGTGGGCGAACCGGTTTTATCGGTCTTGCCTGGCACGTCCACCCGCAATGGCTTCCCTGAAGATTCAGCTTTCGCGTCAGAAGAGGTGACGACCATCGGTCCATTCTTCTTCGTCTCCTTCTTCGAGGCGATTGGGTTTTTGTCGGGCTTGACCGGGGGCGTTTTGGGTTTGGCCACCACGGGAACGACAACCGGCACACTTGGCTGCTGCGCTTTGGCCGGGGCGGGAACGGCGATGCGCGTACCGCACGACGGGCATTTGATTCGGCGGCCAATCCACGACGCGTTTGCCAGGATATGTTGACCGCACTTGGGGCAATTGAATTTGAACTCGTTCATAATCGAAATCCACCGGACAGTGAGTTTAGCCGTTCCACCGGGCCGAGGCAACCACGGCTCCGCGTCCGACGCTTGGCCTTCTTGGATATTGCCACAAGGCCCGCCGTTCCACACACTGGCCGCACCGAACCGAACACTGCCATGACCGAAAACGAGCAGCAGTCGCCGGCCAACCAAGCAAGCGCGGAGGGAGCGCAAACGCCGTCTCCTGCCTCCGAAGTCCGCCTGAGCCGCGAGATGCGGTTGCTGGACATCACGATGATTGGGGTCGGCGCGATGATCGGCGCGGGGATTTTCGTGCTGACGGGCATCGCGGCGGGCGTGGCCGGGCCCGCGCTCATTCTCGTTTTCTTGCTCAACGGGGTGGTGACGTTGTTTGCGGCGGCGGCGTACGCGGAACTCGGCTCCTCTTTCCACAGCGCGGGCGGGGGATACCTCTACGTCAAGACCGGGTTGAAGGACCCGCAAGGATTCATGAGCGGCTGGATGTCGTGGTTCGCCTACGTGGTGGCGTGCGCTTTGTATGCGCTGGGTTTCGGGGCGTATTTCAAGGAATGTCTTCCTCTCGTCGGACTGGGGGAGTTGAGCCTGCCGCTGCTTTCGATGGAAAAGTGGATGGCCGTGGCGGTGGTGGTGGTGTTCTGCTTCATCAACTATCGGGGCGCGTCGGAAGCCGGCGGCGCGGGCAACCTCGTGACCGGCGGCAAGATCGTGTTACTGGCCGTGTTCATCGCGTTCGGTGTGTGGATCACGATGCGGCGGCCGGACTGGCACTTGACCTTCACTGAAAACCCGCTGCCGAACGGGATCGGCAGCGTGTTCATTGCCATGGGGCTGACGTTCATCGCGTTTGAAGGTTACGAAATCATCGCCCAATGCAGTGAGGAAGTGCGCAACCCGGAGCGCAACGTGCCGCGCGCCATTTTTCTGTCGCTCCTGATCGTCATCCCCATCTACCTGCTGGTGGCGTTTGCGGCGCTGGGCTCGGTGCGGCCGGAGGGAATGTCGAGTTGGCAATACCTGGGCGAACACAAGGAAACGGCGCTGGTGAACGTGGCCAGAACCTTCTTTCGCGGCGGCGACGTGTTGATCCTGATCGGCGGCTTGTTTTCGACCATGAGCGCGTTGAACGCCACGATTTATTCTTCGTCGCGCGTTTCCTTTGCGATGGGGCGCGACCGGAATCTGCCGGCGTGGTTTGGGAAAATTCACGCACGGCGCAAGACGCCGCACTGGTCCATCCTGGCTTCGGGGGTGCTGAGTGCGGTGATGGCGGTTACGCTGCCCATCGAGGCGGTGGCGAGCGCGGCGAACATCATGTTCCTGCTGTTGTTCATCCAGGTGCAAGCGACGCTCATCGCGCTACGCAAGAAGCGACCCGATCTGCGGCGCGGGTTCAAGGTGCCGCTGCTGCCGTTTGTGCCCATCCTCGGAATCCTGTTCCAACTGGGCCTGGCCGTATTCCTGTTTTTTTACAGCCCGATGGCGTGGTTGAGCGCCGGCGTGTGGATCGGCCTCGGGTTGGTGGTCTTCTACGGTTACTCGCGAAAGCGGGACCGCGCCTACACGCAACTCGTCGCGGTACGCGAAGCGGCCGAACGCCGCGATTACCGCATCCTGGCCTGCGTCGGCAGTCTGCATCGCGCCGCCACTGTCATCAAGGCGGCGGCGGCTGTGGCCCGGCACTACGACGGGGAATTGACGGTGTTGTCAGTCGTTGAAGTTCCCGACCGGGACCTGCTGGCGCACGGAATGGAGGAGGCGCGGAAAAGCGAGCAGAACCTCGACCGCCTCGTGAGTAGCCTGAAGTTGGGAAGCATTCCTGTAAAGGTCGTGGTCAAGATTTCCCATCGTATTTCCTTTGGCGTCACGGAAACCGCCCTGGAGGAGCAATGCAACCTGATCGTGATGGGGCGCGCGCGACGCGCCGGACTGATCGAACGGTTCGCGGCGACGATTGTGGACCGAGTTGTCCGGTCAGCGCCGGCGCAGGTGATGGTCGTCACGGCGGAGCGATGGCCGGAGCAAATCGAGACGATCCTTCTTGCTTACGAGCGCGGGCCGAATGCCAAGTTGACCGCCGATTTGGCCGGAGCTTTCGGGGCGGACCACAAAACCAAACTACAGGCGGTACACGTAATGCCGTGGACGGCGACCGCTGAGGAATTGCAGCGCGCTGGCGAAGAGATGCACAAGGACTTGGCCGAGCGGTATCCGCAGGCGGAACGGAAGGTCGTGCAATGCGGCGACATCATCACGGGTCTGCTGCGCCAGTCCAGGAACGCTGACCTGATCGTGATTGGCGGCACGGAAGCGGGGGTGATTGAACAACTGCTGGGTTATGCGCCGCCGCTGGAGTTGGCAGACCGCACGAGCACTTCGATGATTACGGTATATGAAATGCCGGCTGAACCGAAACGCTGGATGACCTGAGAAAGGAATATTATGGACGAAAGACCCTTTGAATCGGTGCGTGACGTGATGTCAAATATCATGGGCTTCCTGCCGACGCTGCTCGCCGGTTTCGTGGTGCTTATATTGGGCGTTGTGGCGGCGTGGGTCGTGTCAAAAGTGGTTGTGCGGGTGTTGATTCTCCTCCGGCTGGACCGGGTGATCGCGCGGCTAGGCTGGGGGCGCACGCTGGATAAAGGCGACGTCCGCCATTCGCTGTTCGGGTCGGTGGGAACTGTCTGTGGCGTGCTCCTGTTCCTGATCTTTTTGGACAACGCCATGGTGATCTGGAAGTTGACCGTGCTCTCACAGCTTTTGGAGAAGTTGGTTCAATTGATTCCGCAATTGATAACGGCGGGGATCATCCTGTTAATTGGGTGGGGTGTCGGAGGTGCTGTTTCGCGCTCGGTGCAACGGGGACTGGTCCAAGAGGAGTTCGAACGTGCGCGGCTCGTAGCGCGCATCGTGCGCACTGCGATAGTCGTAGTGGCTTGCGCAATTGCATTGGTGGAATTGGACATCGCCGTGGCGATTGTAACGGGTGCGTTTCTGATTGCGTTTGGGGCGCTCGCTTTGAGCTTCGTCCTCGCCTTCGGCTTGGGCAGCAAGCGCGCGGTCGAACTGATGTGGGAAGAACGGCTCCGTCGAGGGAAAGCGGAACGCGAAAAGGACGCGGAACAATCGAAGGGGAAGTGACTGGCGAACGATCTGGCCAACACTGGCGTGCCCGACTGTTGTTTGGACCAGTTCAGGCATTGACAACACGCTGAGGGTAATAATCATTGGGCAAAATCGAATCAGGAACGAGTCTGTTTCAAACACGCTTGGAATAAACTATGTCAGAACTGAAAAAAGACGCCCGGATCTACCTCGCGTTCAAGAACAGCAAGGATAGTTCGCAAATCGAGGACACGCTTGTTCTCGACGGTTTCGATGTTTCGACTTTTCAGTCGGCGGGTGCGTTGTGGGACGCGTTTCGCCAGCGGCCCGCGCGAATCGTCATTACCGAGCGGCGTTTTGGCAGTGACTTGAGCGGGTTGGATCTCGCGCGCAATATTCGGAAACATTTTGTTTTGCCCTACTGCTTCATCGTAATTTTGAGCACGATGAATCGGATCAAGGAAATCGAAGAAGGCTTGGCAGCGGGCGTGGATGATTACCTCATCCGGCCGCACAATCCGTTTCAATTGCGCTCGCGCATCCTCGTGGGTTTGCGGTGGCTTGACTATATTGATAGGCAAAACCCAAACAACCAGGGCGTTTCGGGCGAGACCGCAGCCGCTCTTTGATGCGGACTTGCTTGGTGCGCTGTTCAGCAATCACACCCCGCGCACCAGCGCCGAGACTAACGCAAGCGGCAAACTGCCTCGCTCTCGACACCACAGGCAGAAGGACGAGAAGCTCGGTCACCTGTAGTATCACGGGGCGGAACTTGGCTGCTATCTCAATGGCTCGCACGCGCTGTATGCCGGATAATTTGACATCCCGCGATTCCAGGAATTTATTGCGCATACGAGAGTTGTCCGTGGCCCGCGAGAAAACGGTTTTCAAAACATGAACCTCGGCACCTGGACCGGCATTGCATTGTGCATCAGCCAATCGGCCATGTTTTCCGGGCTGAACCTGGCGATCTTCAGCGTCAACCGGCTTCGCCTGGAGGTTAAGGCCGCTGAAGGGAGCCGCGAGGCCGCGCGCGTGCTCGCGCTGCGCAGGAATTTCAACTTCACCCTGGCGACCGTGCTGTGGGGCAACGTTTGCGTCAACGTGCTCCTCACATTGTTATCCGACTCGGTACTCACGGGCGTTGGAGCGTTTTTCTTCTCGACGGTGGTGATCACTTTCGCCGGCGAGATTTTTCCGCAGGCCTACTTTTCGCGGCACGCGTTGCGCATGGCGTCGCTGCTGGCGCCGTTGTTGCGCGTATATCAGATCGTGCTTTATCCCGTGGCCAAGCCGACCGCGCTGATTCTGGACCGTTGGCTCGGGCCGGAGGCCATCCCGCTGTTCCGGGAACGGGAGTTTCGCGCTTTGATCGCCCGGCACGTGGAAGCCGACGAAGGCGACGTGAGCCGCGTTGAGGGTCTCGGCGCGGTCAATTTCCTCGACCTCGACGACATTGCGGTAACTGAGGAAGGCGAGCCGGTGGATCCGCGCAGCATCGTCAGCCTCCCGGTGAAAGATGGACGGCCCGTGTTGCCCGCGTTTGGGCGTTCTGCTGACGACCCTTTCCTCCAACAGGTAAACGCCTCGGGCAGAAAGTGGGTCATCATCACGGATGCCGCCGGCCAGCCGCAACGCGTGCTCGACGCGCATCGCTTCCTGCGTGGTGCGCTCTTCGGCGATGCGTCGTTCAACCCGCAGGCATTTTGGCATCGTCCCATCGTCGTCACGGACACGCAGGTTCGTTTGGGTGACGTCATCGGTCTGCTCAAAGTGCGCTCGCCGCACCCGGAGGACGATGTGATTACCCACGACCTGATCCTCGTATGGGGCGCAAAGAAGCGCATGATCACCGGCGGTGACATCCTGGGCCGCCTGTTGCGTGGCATCGCTTCGCGCGAAAGTCAAAAACAACCGGCCATTCCCTCGCCCGAGGGGAAGCGTGCTTGAAAAGAATTCAACTCCTTGAACTATGCCTGAGACCACGCCGATTCACCTGGACGAGTTTTTGAAGCTTCACCCCGCCGATCTGGCGGACCGGCTGCAACGCCTGCCGCTGGAGGAGGCGCAGCGCATCCTGCCGGACCTCCCGCCCACGCTTGCCGCCCGTGCCCTGGCCGAATTGGAGCACGACCGTCAGCATGAGTTGCTGAAGGCGCTGCCGATCCAGAAGCTCACGCCGCTCCTGGCGGAACTGCCGCCCAACGTCGTGGCCGACCTCGTGCCGGCGCTGCCGCCCTCGGCGCGGCGGACGACCTTGGACGCGCTGCCCGCCGAGCAGCGCCAGCGGGTGCAGGCGTTGTTGCGTTACGCGTCTGATACCGCCGGGGGCATCATGAGCGACCGCTTCATCACTTTGCGCGAGGACATGACCGTCGAGGCGGTGCGCGAACTCCTCCGTGCCCACGCACAGGAGGAACGCACCGAGGATGTCGCATATCTTTATGTCACCGACGCCGCGCAACGTCTCGTCGGCATCGTGAGCCTGCGCGACCTCGTTTTCCGCCGGGCCGAGCGCCGGATGAGCGAGGTCATGAACCGCGACGTGAAATTTCTCCGGGCGGACGACGACCAGGAAAAAACCGCGCAACGATTCGAGCATTACCACTACTTGGGTCTGCCCGTGCTCGACCAGGAAGGCCGCCTGGTCGGTGTGGTCAAAGCCAGCGACGCTCTGGAAGTCGCGCAGGCCGAGGCGACCGAGGACATGCAGTTGATGGTGGGCTTGTCCGGCGAGGAACGCGCGCTCACGCCCTGGCAAACCGCCGTGCGCCGCCGCCTGCCGTGGCTCTACATCAATCTCGCCACGGCGTTTCTCGCCGCGTTCGTCGTGAGTTTGTTCGAGAGCACGATCGCGCGGTGGACAGCGCTGGCGGTGTTCCTGCCGGTCATCGCCGGACAAGGCGGCAACGCGGGGATGCAAACGATCACTGTCATCGTGCGGGACATGGCGCTGGGCGAAATCGCGCCCGGCGATGGCCGCCGGGCGTTGTTCAAGGAGATGATGCTGGGACTGGTGAACGGCCTCGCCGTCGGCGTCGTGGTCGGAATGATCGGCTGGTGGTGGAAGGGGAGCTTTGCGCTCGGCGTGGTCGCGTGTGCGGCGATGGTTTTGAATCAACTTTCAGCCGCGTTTGCCGGCGTGGCGATTCCGTTCGGCTTGAAGGCGCTGCGCATTGACCCCGCGCTCGCGTCGAGCATCTTCGTCACAACCGTCACCGACGTGGCGGGCTTCTTCTTCTTCCTCGGGCTGGCCCTGCTGGCAATGCGGTGGTTTGGAGCGTAACGCCCCGTCGCCGGACAGATGCGAGGTTCAGGCTTCGGCAGTTCTGGCTATGGGCGGGGCTCGGGCAGCTACGGCCAGCAGCAGGGAGACCGGGACTTCTGGGACCGTGCCTCCGACGAGGTCTCTTCCTGGTTCGGCGATGAAGACGCCCGCCGCCGCCGCGAGCGCGACGAGCACCGCGGCCGCGGCCCC
>JALOTT010000094.1 GCA_025457745.1 Verrucomicrobiota bacterium | reverse complement strand
CATCAAGGTGGAAGACGGCAAAGTGACGGTGGACAACGCCAAGGTCGTCAAGACCGACGTGGCCGCCAGCAATGGCGTCATCCACGTCATTGATACGGTTGTGTTGCCCAAATGAACGATTCGCAGTAGTGAGGCGGGGGGCTCATACCCTCCGCCTTTTGCTTGACTCAACTTCGCGCCTGCCCCAAGCAAAAATGTCCTTGGAGAATCGCAGCTTAGTCATTTTCGGCGCCACGGGTGGCATCGGGGCCGCTCTGGGGCGTCAACTGGCGCCGCTGGGCTGTCGGCTCACTCTCGCGGCCCGAGATCAATCCCGCCTCGACACGCTGTCAGGCGAGCTTCATGCCGAAGCCTGTTCGGTTGAGGCGACGAACTCCGAAGGGGTGGATCGTTGTCTCGCCGAGGCCAGCGAGAGATATGGGCGTCTGGACGGCGTGGTCAACTGCGTAGGCTCGCTTTTCCTGAAGCCCGCGCACGCCACTCGGGACGAGGATTGGGCGAACGTGCTGGCGACAAACCTCACGTCCTCGTTTTACATTCTGCGCTCGGCGGCGCGGCTCATGATGCGCAGCGGCGGCGGGTCCATCGTGCTGATGGCGTCCGCGGTGGCGCAGCGGGGCATGATCAACCACGAAGCCATCGCCGCGGCGAAAGCCGGCGTCGTGGGCCTCACCCTTTCTGCGGCGGCGACATACGCCCGTTACAACATCCGGGTCAACTGCGTAGCGCCCGGCCTAACGCGCACACCGCTGACACAGGCGCTCACGAAAAACGAAGCCTCGCTCAAACTTTCCGCTGCCTTGCATCCGTTGGGGCGCATTGGCGAACCTGACGAGGTCGCCAGCGCCATCCGCTGGTTTCTTTCGCCCGATCAAAGTTGGGTGACAGGGCAGGTGCTCGCCGTGGACGGCGGGCTGAGTTCCCTGCAAGCGCGCATGGCCACCAATCCGTGATTGCGATGCGATAGCGCTCGTGAATTTTCATCCTAAAGCGCGGCCCCGGCATCTGGTCATTGTCCTCGGCGACCAGTTGGATAAGGACTCTGCCGGCTTTGATGGATTTGACGCTGAGCAGGACGCCGTGTGGATGGCGGAGGTAACCGGCGAAGCGACGCACGTCTGGTCGCACAAGGCCCGCATAGCGATCTTCCTCGCGGCGATGCGCCATTTCCGCGACGAGTTGCGCGGTCGGGGGATTACGGTGCATTACCGGGAGTTGTGTGACTCGACGTTCGGCGAGGAACTGACGAAGACGGTCCGGCAACTCAAACCGCAACGGATGATCGTGGTCGAGCCGGGTGAGTGGCGGGTGCAGGAGGATTTGAAGCAAGCCGTGCCGGGGTTGGAGGTTCGGGTGGACCGGCATTTCTTATCCGCGAAGGAGGAGTTTGCCGCGCATGCCAAGGGACGGAAACAATTGCGGCTCGAGTATTTCTACCGGGAGATGCGACGGAAACACAACTTGCTGATGGACGGCGATCAGCCGGTCGGCGGCACATGGAATTTCGACAAGGACAACCGCGGCAGTTTCAGCAAGGACGGGCCGGGGCTGATTCCCAAGCCGGTCGGATTCAAGCCGGATGCGACGACGCGGGAGGTATTGAAGCTGGTCGAGAAACGGTTCGCGAAACATCCCGGCCGCTTGGACCAGTTTGACTGGCCGGTGACGCGACAGCAGGCGCAGCAGGCCTTGGCGGATTTCATTGCGAACCGGTTGCCGGATTTTGGCCGCGTCGAAGACGCAATGTGGACAGGGCAGCCGTACCTGTATCATTCACGGTTGGCGGCGGCGTTGAACCTGAAGTTGCTCGACCCGCGCGCCGCGATCGCCGCGGCAGTGGAGGCCTACCGGAAGAAACGTGCCCCCATTGAGGCCGTGGAGGGATTTGTCCGGCAATTGCTCGGCTGGCGCGAATACATTCGGGGCGTGTACTGGCAGTTCATGCCGGGGTACGCGAATCTCAACACTCTCAACGCCACGCGACCGCTGCCGGAGTTTTATTGGACGGGCGACACGGAGATGAATTGTTTGCGCGAGGTGATCGGGCAGACGCTCGCACTCGGGTTTGCGCATCACATCCAGCGATTGATGGTGACCGGCACGTACGCGTTGTTGCTCGGCGTGGATCCGGTCGAGGTGCATAAATGGTATCTGGCGGTGTATGTGGACGCGGTCGAGTGGGTCGAGTTGCCCAACGTGCTCGGCATGTCGCAATACGCCGACGGCGGCATCATGGCGTCGAAGCCGTATGTCGCCAGCGGCAAATACATCCAGCGCATGAGCAACTATTGCGTCGGCTGCCGCTTTGACCCAGCGCAACGGATCGGGCCGCAGGCGTGTCCCTTCACCACGCTTTACTGGGACTTTCTCCTGCGCCACGAAAAGTTACTCGCCAAAAACCAGCGCATGACGATGCAATTAAAAAACCTTGCCCGGCTGACCGCGGCTGACCGCCTTGCTATTCGCGAACAAGCAGGGCAGGTTACCGCCAATGCCTGAGCCAATGAAGGCGACGGCGGAAAACAAAACAACGACTATGCAACTGAAATTCGATTGGCTGATCGTGCTGGAGAACCTGCGCCGGGGAATCATGGTCACCGACACGACGCTGGAAGGCCCCAAGAGTCCGCGCATCATTTACGTCAACGCGGCCTGGCTGAAAATGACCGGCTACGGACGCGACGAAATCGCCAACCAGACCCCGCGCATGCTACAGGGCAAACACACCGACCGTGCCGTGGTAGGTTCGTTGAAGAAAAAATTGCTGAACCGCGAAGTCTTTCACGGCCAGACCTGGAACTACCGCAAGAACGGCGAGCCGTTCCTCATGAACTGGTATTGCTACGCCATCTACGGCGAGCGGCCCAAACCGATCTACTACGTGGCCGAGCAGGAGGACGCAACCGAGCTTGAGGCGCTGCGCATGAAACAAAGGTTGCTCATCAACCCGAATGACGCCGAAGCTCTGGCCTTCTTTTCCGTGTTGGACGAGTGGAAATCCGCGCGAAAGAAGGCGGGCTGAATCGCTGAATCGAGACCGGATCTCTCATCGGCCCAGCATGTCGGCTTGGCCTGATGCCAAATTAAACTTGGTCACCGGAGCTGCGGGCCGTGCGTGCGGACGGCTGACGGCCACCTGCTCGGGACGAGTCATCGGGTGACTTGCCTGCGACCCCTATTTCCGCAGATCAAGCTGCGGCTTTGATGTCTTTTCATCGCGGCGCTGCCAGCGTTCCTGTGCCAGTCTCCACAGTTCCTTGCGCTGTTCAGGCGTAAGCTCCCGGGTGATGTTTTCGTTAAGATCGCGCAGGGAGGAGGTGAATCGTCCACGCAAATCCTCGCGCAGCTGCCGCATGTCCTGGCCGAACTGGCGGAAGCGCGGCGCGATGGCCGCTACCTGCGCCGGCGTCAGGTTCAGGCGGGTGCGGTATTCCTCGAAGCGCGCATTGGACCAGCGTTCCTCGATTGGCAAGCCCGCCGGACCAAACGCCCAACGCGGCGCGAGCCTGCGCGCGCCCACCGCGCCCGTGGCGGCGCCCAATCCAAAGAGCGCCAGCAGGCTGACAGTTATTTTCACAGTGAGCGCGTTCATGGACTCAATACCTCCTGCATGAGTTGTTCGACCAAGTCGGGTGACGATGTCTCTGGAACGGCGCGCGCCGGCAACACCACCCAGCAAACCAAAAACACGGCGGCACCAACGGGCACCAGGCGCCACGCCAGACGCAGCCAGAGTTCGGCGGGCAACGGGCGTTTGTCACGCAACCGCGCCAACACGCGAGTGTCGAGGCCGAACGGGATTTCTACCGGGCCGTCGGTTTTCCGAGAACACCGCCGGGCGGCAGCACTCAACTTTTTCCAGGGGTCGTTAATGTTCATTGTGGTTTCTCCAGTGCTAAAATCGTTTTGCGCAGTTTTCTCCGGGCGCGAAAGGCGCGGATCTTGATTGCCGATTCGCCCCAGCCAGTCAGTTGCTGCACGTCACGGACGCTGCGACCTTCGAGGTCGAGCATCTGCACGATCAACCGGTCTTTCGCATCCAGCGTGTCGAGCAGCTTCGCCGTCAGGTCGCTGGCGGCGGCGGCGTCCGGTGCGCTGGCCTCGCGGCTCGCGAGCGTGGCGCTCAGGGCTTCGGCCTCGGCTTCGCTAAGGTCGGCCCAGCGCAACTCGGGACGCCGGGCTTCGGCGCGCAGAGCGTCAATGCAGACGTTGACCGCGATACGCGAGAGCCAGTGCGCCAGCGGCGCGCGGTGGTCGTAGCTGCCGAGTTTCTCAAACAACCGCACAAAAATATCCTGCGCCAAGTCTTCCTCCGCCATGCGCCGCGGTAGCCGGCCCCGGATGATGGCCAGCACACGCGGATACAACGCCGCCATCAATCGGCGGGCGGCGTCTTCATCGCGGTCGCGCTGCCAGGCGGCGACGTCTGCCGTCACCTCCGCGCCCGCGCCGGGAGCGTTGGGCTCTTCGCCATGCACCCAGTTATTTTACGTCGCGGAGCGCCATCGCGTTACAGGATTCTTCTCACAATATCTTGCTGCCTGCCGTAACGATTCCAGAGGCGCGGTCGTCGTTTAGGGTGAAGTCGCACGGCGGGGCTTCAACGAAACAAACAGCCGCCGGAAGAAATGAACGAATCGAGTCTTATGAAAATCACGAAGCAGATATCAATCGCGCTGGTCGCGGTGACCGGCGCGTTGTGTTGGCAAAGCGCGGCCCCGGCCGCAACCCAGGAGCCGGGCCGGCTCGGCGGCGCGCGTGCGGCCCAGTGGCGCGAGCGGATGCAAGAAGGCGCGAAGGAACTTAACCTCACGGAAGACCAGAAGGCGAAGCTGAAGGAACTCTACGCGCCGCAGCGGGAGAAGCTGCGCGAAATCTGGAAGGACGAATCTCTGACGCGTGAGCAGAAGATGGAGAAGTTCAAGGCCCTCCGCGCCGAGAACGAGCCGAAGCTCAAAGTGATTCTCATGCCGGAGCAGTTGGAGAAGTGGCAAAAGCGCCAGACGCAGGCGCGCGAGCGGATGGAATCTGCGAAAAAGGAATGGAACATCACGGACGAGCAGAAGGCCAAGCTCAAGTCCATCTTCCAGCCGCAGAAGGAGAAGCTTCGCGAGCTGCGCCAGGACAAAGACCTAACTCCCCAGCAGAAAATGGAAAAGTTCAAGGCCTTGCGTGAAGAACTCGCGCCGCAGATCAAGGGAGTGCTGACAGCCGAGCAATACGAGAAGTGGGAGAAAGCCAAAGCTCAGAGGCTCGAAAAAGCGCGCGACCGCTGGCAGCAGCGCAAACAGCAGTAGGCGCGGTGGGTGGTGTAATTCGAACGCCTGCTGACCAACTTGATGAAGCAATCCATTATCCTCTCGACGTTGCTGGTCTTGGCTGGGGCTGCTGGTGCATTTGCACAAGCGCAACAAATAGGAAGTGGCGCGTTATCGCCGGAACAGCGATTCAAGCAATGGGATAAGGATGCTGACGGAACATCGTTGATAACGCCACCAGTGCGTGCGCCACGCGTCGAGTTCCACACCTTCGACAGCGCTGCCGCAAAGACGAAGGTCAGCTTCCATATCTACACGCCGGAGGCTTACGACACCGAGAAGGAACGGCGGTTCCCTGTGCTCTATTGGCTGCATGGCACGGGTGGCGGAGCGGGCGGCATTGCACCATTGTCAGCTTTCTGCAACCGGGCGATCCGCGAAGGCAAGATTCCGCCGATGCTGGTGGTGTTCCCCAACGGGCTGGCGTCAAGCATGTGGTGCGATTCCAAGGATGGATCGGTGCCGATGGAGACAGTCGTGGTGAAGGAACTCGTGCCGCACGTGGACGCGAACTTCCGCACCGTCGCCGCCCGCGAGGGGCGGCTGATCGAGGGCTTCAGTATGGGCGGCTACGGCTCGGCTCGGCTCGGCTTCAAGTTCCCCGAAGTCTTCGCCACGGTCTCCATCCTGGCGGGCGGTCCGCTGGACCTTGTATTCCAAGGCCCGCGCGCGAAGGGCAATCCCGCGGAGCGTGAGCGCATCTTGAAAAGCGTCTTCGGCGGCGACCTCGATTGCTTCAAGGCGCAAAGCCCGCTGACCCTGGCGGCGACCCATGCGGCTGTCATCCGAAGCAAAACGCGCGTGCGGCAGGCTGTTGGGGACCGCGACTTCACGGCGGAACTGAACCGCGTGTTCTCGGATCAACTCACGAAGCTGGGCATCCCGCATACGTTCACGCTCGTGCCCGGCGTTGAACACAACGCAATCGGTTTGCTCAAAGGGCTTGGCGAAGCGAACTGGGAATTCTACCGCTCCGTGTTTGGCCATGCTGCTGACGCGCAACCCGAGGCCAAGACCGACAGCAGAATCAAACCGACCGCCTCGCCTTCTCCGGACCCAGTGTTGTCGCCGGGAGACCACCAACGGACGGTCAACATCGGCGGGCGCAAGCGAAGCTTCCTCCTGCATGTGCCGCCCAAGGCCACAGCCGGCCAAAGGCTGCCGCTGGTCATCATGCTCCATGGCGGCGGCGGCACGGCGGAAAATGCGATGAAGGAAACGGGATGGTCCACCAAGGCAAATGCGGCGGGCTTCCTCGTCGCCTATCCCAATGCCACGCCAGCCGATCCCTCCAAACCCGCCCAGTTCCGCGGCAACCCGCAAACGTGGAACGACGCCTCGGGGCGGTTCCAAAAAGAAGGCGGCGAGCCGGACGGCGTCGCTTTCATTGGCGCGATGATTGATGACATCGCCGCGCACACCGCGTTGGACAGAAAGCGCGTCTTCGTCACTGGATTTTCGATCGGCGCCTCGATGGCGTTTGCTGTCGGCGCAGGCCTCTCCGAGCGCCTCGCCGCGATTGCGCCCGTGGCCGGTGCCTGCTGGCTCACCGAGGTGAAATTGAAACGCGGCTTGTCCCTCTGCTACATCACCGGCACCGCTGATCGCTGAACCCACTTTCGGGCGGGCGGCTGAAGTTGGGGCTTGGCGGCCGGGACAAGCCGCAGGTGCAGGATTCCGTTCTCAAGTGGGTTAAAGCCGTGGACACCCCGGTCAAGCCGGCGGAAGACCGCGAGGCCAATGGTGTGCGCACGCTGCGCTACGGTCCTGGCAGCGACGTCGCGGAAGTCGTCTTCATCACCATCGAAGGCCAGGGCCACGTCTGGCCCGGAGGCAAGAACCTGCTGCCCGAGTTCATGGTGGGCAAGGCCACGGACAAACTGAAGGCGGTGGACGTGATCTGGGAGTTCTTCCAAGCGCATCCGATGAAGCCGGTGGCCGCACCTGCGTCGGCGCATCACTGTCAAAGCCATGAGACGCCTGCTGTCCTCCCACGCCATATTGCTGAGTGCCCTGGTTGCCATGACCGGGAGCGCCGGCCTTCGCGCGTTTGCCGGCACGCTGCACAAGGACGCCATGCCCTTCCTCGTTACCACGCGAACCACTGACAATCGAGATGGCACGACCACCATTGTCATGCGCGAAGCCGCGCCGCTGGCAAACGCTCCCGCGACCTTTTTCTATCGTGTCGCCGTGAGCATCATTACGTGAAAAGGGCTGGAATCGCGCAAGGAGCATCGCCCGAAAGCCACCGCCATGGAGATGGTCGCAGCCATGGGCATCGAGCTGCAAAGCCCCCTTTTCATTTTCATAACAATAATTCGGAAAACTCGCGTTTCGTGCCATAGTTGGGTTAACTATTATTCCTGTGACCACATTCCAGCAAAGGCCAGTGCTGCCCCGCTTCTTTGGCGCGATCTGCCTGGGCGTGACGCTCTGCGCCGCAACCGCCCAGGCGCAGACCTCCTTCCTTTGGACCAACGCCGTGAGCGGTGATTGGAGCGGTGCGGCAAACTGGAGCAACAACCTGGCGCCGCCCGTCGGTGGCCGCACGAATCTGGCGCTTGCATTTCTTGCGCCGGGTGGTTACTCGGCCACCAACAACCTCGCAGGCGTGTTCACCAACAACCAACTCACCCTGAACAGTCCGACGGCGGCGGGCACGCTCAGGGGCAATCCGTTGCGCTTCGTTTCCAACGGGGCCACGGCGCCCACCTTGATGCAGCAGGGCGCAGCCGACTTTAGCATCGCGAACGCGGTCACCCTGGCCAGCACGCTCGGCGTTTCGCTCAATGGCGCTGGTACGGTGGCGTTGACAGGCACGTTGGACGGCGCGGGAGGAATCACGTTGCAGGGCGGCGGAAGCGGCGCTTTGACGCTGGCACGCTCGAACAGTTTCAGTGGCGTGGTCAGGCTGAACGCCGGCACCCTCATCGCCGCCCACAGTTTCGCGCTAGGCACCACCGCCAGTCAGACGGTTGCCGCCGGCGGCACCGCCACTTCCAGGCTGGGGCTGGAGGGTGGCATCGCGCTCGTCGAGCCGGTTCGGCTGGGGGGACGGCAGCCGTTGCCCAACGCCTCGGCGCTGGCCGCGCATGTGATCAACCTTGGCGGCACGAACTCACTGACGGGCGACCTGACGGGCGACACCGGCGGCAACCAATACAACGTCGAATCCGCGGCGGGCCTGCTGGTCGTCGCGGGCAATTACTCGCAGTTTAACGGAACCGGGGGGCGTTTTCTCAATCTCCAGGGAGCGGGCGATGCTCGTTGGGCGGGGGCCATCAACGATGGCACAGCGAACATCTGCCTGACCAAGCGCGGCTCCGGCCGGTGGATTCTGGCGGGCACCAATACATATACCGGCCCGACACTCGTGACGGAGGGGACGTTGCTGGTGAACGGAATCTCGGGCGGCAACACCGTGACGGTCACGAATGCAACGCTCGGCGGCGCGGGTGTGGTTGGCGGCGCGACTACCCTTCAGGACGGCAGCGTGCTGGCGCCGGGCAACGGATTGGTAACGCTGACCATCAGTAACTACCTGATGCTGGGCGCCGGCTCGAGCACGGTCATGGAAGTCAGTCACAGCCCCTTCACGAATGACGTGGTTCGCGTGACCGGGGTTCTGACGTTCGGGGGCACATTGGTGGTCACGAATGCGGGCCCGGCACCGCTGGCGGTTGGAGACGATTTTCAATTGTTCATTTTCACCGGCAGCGATGGCGGGTTTGCCACCGTAAACCTGCCGGCGCTGACGAACGGTTTGTCCTGGGACACGAGCCTGCTGGCGACCGCGGGCCGCGTGCGAGTTGTGGCCGACAGCGACGGCGACGGCGACGGTTTGCCGGATGCCTGGGAAATTCAATACTTCACCAACCTTCTGCAAACGGCGACGGGCGACCCGGATGTTGATGGCTTCAACAACCTGGCCGAATATCTGGCGGGATCAAATCCCACGAACCTGCTTTCCACGCCAAACGATCTGGATGCCGACGGTCTGCCGGACGCGTGGGAACTCCAGCACTTTGGCAATCTGGCTCAAACCGGCAGCGGCGATCCGGATGGCGACGGTTACTCCAACGCCGCTGAATTGGCCGCTGGCTCTAATCCGGCGAACGCGCTTTCCACGCTTGCCGATATTGACGGCGACGGCCTGCCGGACGCTTGGGAGATGGCGAACTTCGGCAACTTGAGTCAGACCACCAACGGCGATCCGGATGGCGACTGGATGACCAACTTGCAGGAATATCAGGCGGGCACCGTTCCCACGGATCCCCGGTCGAAACTGCCCGGGCCGCGCGTGCGGTTGCAGTGGGTGGACGATGGTAATCCAGACACGAGCGAATACGCCTACCCGGGCAGCATCAACACCGCGTCCTTCATCCGCTCCTCGATCCGCACCGTCGGCAACCAGCAGTTCCTGACCTACTACGGGCGTCACCAGAGCGATGCCGCCTACGGGTTCAACAACAAGCTCTGGGTCGCGCGCCGCACCGTGGATTCTGACCTTTGGCAGGTCTTCCGCACCGGCTTCACCGCCAATAACATCACGGATGGCCACGACTGCATTTCCTTCGGCATTGATGGCAATGACTTCATGCACATCAGCTGGGGCATGCATGCCGACGCCTACCACTATGCGAAGAGCCTGACGCCCGTGACGGGCACGAACGTCATTGCCTTCGGTCCGGACGGCACAATGACCGGCAAGGAGAATAGCGTCACCTATCCGCAGTTCCTCAACCTGCCCAATGGCGACCTGCTCTATGTCTTCCGGGAGGGCGGCTCCGGCAACGGCGATCTTTTCCTGAACCGTTACCGCATTGCCTCGCAGACCTGGACAAATGTGCACCTCACCGGCAACAGCCAGCTCAGTTTCATCAAGGGCACGGGCTGGACGCCGAACTACAATGCCTACTGGCAGCAGCCATGCGTCAACGCCGCCGGCAACATTTTCCTCATTTGGACGTGGCGCTATAATTCCGACTCCCCGGCTCGCGAAGTCGGCTATCAGACGAACCACGACTACGACTATGCCTGGTCTCCCGACGAAGGCGTCACCTGGAAGCGCAGCTCGGGGGTGAATTATGTGCTGCCGATCAACGAGCGTGGCGAGAACGGCAACACCAATTCCATCGCCGAGAAGGTGCTTTCCATTCCGGAAGGTTCCAGCCTCATGAATCAATCCGGCATGTGCCTCGACCGTTCCGGCCAGCCGGTGCTCGCCAACTGGTGGGCGCCCGGCGCCAGCACCAACAATCACCGCCGGCAATACATGGTGGCGTTTCCGGACACCAACGGCTGGGAAGTGCGCCAGGTTTCGTTCCGTACAATCGATTCGCCGACCAACAAGGTGCCCGAGACCGCCTTGGGCGACATGGGGCGGCCCACGATCGTGTGCGACCGGGACGATCGCCTCATTGTCATCTATCGCGACAACGAAGGCGCGAGTGGGCTTACTGTCGTTCACACTCTGCCCAAGGCGCTTGACCCGCAGCGTCGCGTGTGGACGCAGTTTGATCTCACCACCAAAAATCTGACCGGTTTTGACGCTCCG
>JALOTT010000467.1 GCA_025457745.1 Verrucomicrobiota bacterium | reverse complement strand
GCCGGTGCCGGCGCGAAAGGCGATGTTCATGCGCTCGGGATTTTCCGGGTTCTCCTGCGAACAGTTCCACAGGCACACGCCGCAGTGGATGCATTTTTCACGGTCGAAATTCGGCACGCCGTTTTCGCCGGGCGTGATGGCCTGGCCGGAACAAACCTCGACGCACAGCTTCGTGCCGCAACGCTGGCATTCATTCGGAAAAACAAACGTGACGTGATCGGCGTAGCCGGGCGGCGCCTGCACCTTGCCGCCGAGCAGGAGCGCGTCCTAGTGCGAGACGAGCAACTGGCCGTCGTAGGGAATCGCCGGCCAGCCGGCACTTTCCATGAGCCGCGGCGTGCGCGGAAACGCCCGTGCCGAAACATGCCGTGGTGGAAATGATCGCCAGAAGCCCGCAAGCGAGTCCGCACCGGATTGAGCGTTTGTGCGCGATAACCTTCGAAAACGGTTCCTTTCATGTCAGAGCGTGTCCCGAGAAGCAAGCCGGTTCGCATCCAAAGCTGGATAAGCCACGGTAGCCGACGACGTGAGGAAACGGATGCCATTGAGAATCTCCTGTGCGGTCCGCCGACTCACGTCGGCGGCTACGAGGAATTCCGCCTTGTTACCTCGGTGGCTACACCCCGCCAATCCACTTGCGATCTTCCCAAACGGCTTTGAGCGAAGTCAGGTTGCGCGAGTCGAAGACGTGTTTCGCGGCGGTGAGCAATTGGCCCTTCTTCGTGGCTTGCCAGGCGTCGCTGGCATTGATCGCCACGCGCTGGAGCACGCTCGGATCGCGGTAGCAATCAATCATGCAGCGCGTGCAGCCGTCACGGATGAGCTTGGACTCGTCCCACTCATACACGTTGCACATGGGCGTTTCCCAGAAGTGGCAGCGATAGAGGTCCAGCTTCCAGTCGAGGTAAAAGTACTTGTGCCCGCCCAGGCAGCCAAACTTTTCCTTCTCACCGCGCAGGTGGCGCTGCATCTCGGTAAGCGACTCCATCGGGTTCACCACCGGGAAATCGCTGTGCGCTTTCAACCGCTTGATCTTCTCAAACAGCTCGATCAACTCGTCCTTCGAGAAATTGACCAAGCCGCTGTCACTGAAGCTGAGGTAGCTGCTCGCGAGCGACGTGAGCGGGTAGCTGAACGTGCAACTCTTGAAGCCAAGCGATTCGAGGAAGGCGGGCAGCTTGTCGTAATCCTCAATCAACCTGCTCACGGTGATGCTCGCGGCGGACTGGATGCCCGCGCCGTGAAAGAATTCGTTTGCGCGTTTGATTTTGCGGCAGACATCCGGCAGGCCACGGTTTTGCTCGTGCCTGGCGATGTCGTGCGCGTCAATGGACATGATGACGCTGCTCAGGCCGTCATCCGCCAGTCCGCGCAGGTTGTCCTCGGTCCACAGGCCGCCGTTGGTGCAAATCATCGGATGCACGCCGCGCTCGGCGGCGTAGCGCGTCATGGCGCGCAGGTCGCGATGCACCATCGGCTCGCCGCCCACAAAGAGCAGGTAGCCGATGTGATTGCGGACGCAGATGTCCACCACGTCCTGCGCCTCCTTGAGCGTGACGCTGCGCCGCGCCTTGGGGTCGAACTTCGAGCGGGCGAACCCGCAGAAGTCGCAGTCCGCGTTGCAAAGGTTCGTGATGGCGAACTGGAGATAGCCCGGCCCGCCGTGTTTGAGCACTTCGCGAAACAACTGCCACGCGGATTTCCTTGGGCGTGTCACCGGCGGCAAAACCCGGTGCGAGGCCTGGGCGGCCGGCGACGGCGCAAGGGTCGGGGGCACGGTGGTTTCGGCGCTCATGTAAAATCGGGGCGCATGCTGTCAGCAACCGGCGGCAACTGGCAATGATTCTTTGGTCGCGTTCCGCGCTTGTTCGCCGCGCGCAGTGAGGCTAAAGACAAGGGCGTCGAATGAAATCCGCGATTCGAACCATTCACCCGCTGGCCGTCGCCACCGCGTTGGCCGTCGTGACCGCCGCGGGCGCGGATGCCGCCGCCTGCCGCGAAGGTTTTGGCGCAGCGTTCACAAACGCGCCGTGGACCGACGCCAATTTCTTCCCGCTGGCGGTCTGGCTGCAAGTCCCGGCGAACGCGGAGCGGTATCGCCAGGCGGGAATCAATACCTACGTGGGTTTGTGGAACGGGCCAACGGAAGCTCAACTGACGACCCTGAAGAAATCCGGCATGAAGGTCATTTGCGCACAGAACGAAGTTTCGCTCCGCTACCTGGGCGACCCCACCATCATCGGCTGGATGCACGGCGATGAGCCGGACAATGCGCAGTCGTTCGGCGCGCGGTTCGGTTGGAGCGCGCCGATTCCGCCGGGGAAAGTCGTGGGGCGGTATCGGCAGATGCGCGCCGCGGATGCGTCGCGGCCGGTATTGCTCAATCTCGGCCAAGGCGTGGCGTGGGACGGTTGGTACGGTCGCGGCACGCGGAACCATCATCCAGAGGACTACCCGGAATACTTGGAGGGATGCGACATCGCTTCGTTCGACATCTACCCGGCAGTCCACCAGAGCAAGGAAGTGGCCGGGAATTTGTGGTTCGTCGCGCGCGGCGTGGAGCGGTTGGTGCGGTGGACGGAAGGCAAAAAACCGGTGTGGAATTGCATCGAAGCCGCGCGCCTTGACAACGTGGACGGCAAACCCACGCCGCACGAGGTCCGTTGTGAAGTCTGGATGTCGCTCATTCACGGCTCGCGAGGAATCATTTACTTCGTTCACCAGTTCAAGCCGAAATTTGTCGAAGCCGCACTCCTTGACGACGCCGGGATGTTGAAGGCCGTTGCCGCCCTGAACCGGCAAATTACCGAACTCGCGCCCGTCCTCAACAGCCCCACCCTTCGCGACGCCGTGACCGTGCAATCCACCAACGCCGCCGTGCCGGTCGCGACGATGGTCAAGCAGCACGCGGGCGCGACCTTTTTGTTCGCCGTGGGAATGCGCCACGGAACAACGATGGCGACCTTTGCGCTCAAAGCAATCGAGGACGGTGAAATCGTGGAAGTCATCGGTGAGAACCGGAAGCTGGCCATCCTGGATGGCAAGTTCGCAGACCGCTTCGATCCGTGGGACGTGCATCTTTACCGCTTGGAATCGCGCTGCAGGGCGGTGGAAGTAAGAGTATCTCCTCGATCGTTTCAGGAATAGCCCTTGGAAACGCGGGGAATGCTGCGCTTGGAAAGAGAGGGGGTCTGCCGGGAGAACAAACGTGACTGCTTGCCGCTCACCCTTGGGGTCCGTGATTATCGCTATGCCTTGGCGTCCCCGGAGAGCGAAAAGTTGCCGATCTGCTTGTGAAGTCCGGCTGGGCGACGCTCGGCGAGCTTGCGCGCGGCCGTGTGACGAACGGCGAAACTGCTTGCCAGGCCGTTTCAGCAACCCGTAGTATTTGCCAGAAGATTCGAGCCGGTCGAGATTCTCGCTGGCTTTGTTAAAAAACCAGTGCGCTTGGTTTCCCGAGTGGATTGAGCGTGTTTGAGACCATGTTTGAATCCTGGGGTTACAAAATCGGGTGAAAGTCAAAAG
>JALOTT010000466.1 GCA_025457745.1 Verrucomicrobiota bacterium | reverse complement strand
CGCTTCCTCGCCCGCATTGATGACCCGGACAAAAACTGGAAATTCAGCCGCGCCGACATCGAGGAACGCCGATTGTGGAAACAATACATGACGGCTTACGAAGCCTGCCTCTGCGCCACCAGCACCAACCATGCGCCGTGGTATGTCATCCCCGCCGATGACAAAGAAAACGCGCGACTCATCATTTCGCAGGCAATACTCGACACGCTGAAGGACTTGAAATTGTGCTATCCTCAAACCTCCAAGGTGCGCCGGAGGGAACTTCAGGCCATGCGACATTTGCTGGAGAAGTGAAACCACTAAACAGCCAGCACCATGCCAGACAATACGTGGACTGCCCGCTTCTCACCAAGGATTACCCTCAACTGACACTGGCACGGGGTTACGTTCCGAAATGTTATCCCGCATAAACCCATGGCCGATACTGCTAATACTATGACAACCTCATCCTCCAAGCGCCCGCAGACCTCCGTCCTGCGCGTGTTTCAGTCCAAAGACCAAACCCGCTCCTTCTACAACAAAATCAGCGGCGTCTATGACCTGCTGTCCGACCGCAGTGAAGCGCCGATGCGAAAGTCGGGACTGGAGTTATTGAAGGCGAGCACCGGTGAACGCGTTTTGGAAATCGGCTTCGGCACGGGCCATAGTCTTGTGGCGGTGGCCAAAGCCGTCGGGCCAAAGGGCAAAGTGTTCGGTCTCGATTTGTCAGACAAGATGCTCAAGTTGGCGAAGACAAATCTTGCCAAAGCCCGGCTGCTCGAACGCACGCGACTTCGTTGCGGGGACGCGGCGCAACTTCCGTACGCCGACGGCAGCATGGACGGGGTCTTCATGAGCTTTACACTTGAACTTTTCGACACGCCGGAAATCCCAAAGGTGCTGCGCGAATGTAAACGTGTGCTGCGACGCGGCGGGCGGATTGTGGTGGTCGGCATGTCCAAGGACGCGAAGCGCGATCCGCTCATCGGCATCTTTGAATGGATTCACATGCATTTCCCAAATTACCTCGACTGTCGCCCCATCTATGTTCGTAAGGCGATAGAGCGGGCAGGCTTCACAATCAAACGGGCTTTGAAAAAGCACATGTGGATACCGGTGGAGATTATTCTCGCGTATAATGGGTGAACGAGAACCGAGTCACATTCCAATATGAACCTGATGCAACTCCGCAAAACCATTTCGCTCGACGACTATGCGTCCTTCGCGCATCTCACGCGCGCGGTGCAGGAACTGCGCGCCGAGGCCAAGATGCTCGTGCCGCGATTGAAGGGCCGCCGTGTGCTCATGGTCAACTCCACCGCGCAGGGCGGTGGTGTGGCGGAGATGATACCCATGCAGATTCTGCTGTTGCGCGAACTCGGGCTGAACGCCAACTGGGCCGTCATCGGCTCGGACAAACCGGAGTTCTTCAAACTCACCAAGCGGCTGCACAATCTCATTCACGGCGAGGGCGACCCGCATCTCAGTGCGGCGGACAAGGCGCTCTACGATGAAGTCAGCCGCCAAAACGCCGACCAACTCCGCCCGCACCTGAAACCGGAAGATGTGCTCATCACCCACGACCCTCAGCCGCTCGGCGCCGGGGCGTTGCTCAGGAAGGAGATAAAACTCCGCGCGGTCTGGCGTTGTCACATCGGCCTGGACGAACACCCCGCCGCCACGCGCGCCGCGTGGATGTTCCTCAAACCTTATGCCGAGCCGTTTGACCACGCCGTCTTCTCCGCGCCCGAATACATTCCGGATTTTCTGGCCGGGCGGGCGACGCTCATTCATCCCGCCATTGACCCGTTGAGTCACAAGAACCGGGAGCTGCATCCGCACAAGCTGGCCGGCATCCTGAGCAACTCCGGGATGACGGAATCCGACGCGCCTGTGCTGACCTCGCCTTTTCCGGCCAAAGTCCAGCGCCTCCAACCCGACGGCTCGTTCGGACCTGCCAACCAGCCCGACGAAATCGGGTTGCTCTACCGGCCCGTGATCACCCAGGTGTCGCGCTGGGATCGGCTCAAAGGGTTTCGTCCGCTCATGGACGGTTTCGCGCGATTCAAAGGCTGTCCGTCTGGTTCGCCGAACCATGCACGACACAATCGCCGTCGCGAAATCGTCCGCCTCGTGCTCGCCGGCCCCGACCCGCAATCCATCAAGGACGATCCTGAGGGTCGGGAAGTCCTCGAAGAACTGCGCCAATACTACCTCACTTTGCCGGCCGCATGTCAGCGCGACATCGTCCTGCTGACGTTGCCGATGGAGTCACGCAAGCACAACGCGCTCATGGTGAACGCGCTTCAGCGCTGCTCGGTGGTTGTGGCGCAAAACTCCTTGCGTGAGGGTTTCGGCCTCACCGCCACGGAAGCCATGTGGAAGGCCGTGCCCGTGTTGGGCACGTCGGCCTGCGGGTTGCGCCAGCAAATCCGTGACGGCGTGGACGGACGGCTTGTCAATGACCCAAACAACCCGGACGAAATCGCTTCAGTGCTGGATGAGATGTTGCAACGCCCGCAGGAACTGGAGCGCTGCGGGCGCAACGCCCAATTGCGTGTCCACAGTGAATTCCTGATTTTCACGCAACTCAGCCGCTGGCTGCGGTTGTTGGCGAAGGTTGTCTCGTGCTGACAAACGACTCTTCAAACCGACGATTTCAAAATCGCCACCGCGTCGGGCGGCAGGTTTAACTCCTGGTTGGCGGCCTCAATCGTCTGGTCTGACGAAAGCACCAGCAGGTGTTTCCCCTCGCGCAGTGGAACGCGCAGCACCCGGCTCGCAAGATTGCAGGCCACGGTGATCGGGCCGCGCTCCAGCACGAACCAGCGTGCGGATTCGTCGAAGCGCGTGTTCACGAGGTCCAGGCGGCCATCGGTGAGCGCCGGTTCGTTGCGGCGCAATTGAATCAATTGACGATGCCAGTTGAGAATTTCCGCGTGAGGAGCTCTGCCGAGTTCGGACCAGTCTAGCTTCGATCGCTCAAAAGTTTCACGCGCCTGCGGGTCGGGCACGTCTTCGAGCTTCCAGCCGAACGCAGCGAACTCCCGTCGCCGACCTTCGCGCACAGCTTTGGCGAGGTCCGGTTCAGGGTGGTCCGTGAAGTATTGGAACGGCGCGCTCGCGGCCCATTCCTCGCCCTGAAACAGCATGGGCACAAAGGGTGAGATGAAGACGAGCGCGGCGGCGATTTTCTGCCGGCCCGGATTGACACGATGGCAAAGACGTT
>JALOTT010000465.1 GCA_025457745.1 Verrucomicrobiota bacterium | reverse complement strand
CAGCTTCCTGGCGTCGGATCGCAACGCATGATGGCAGCGGGTTACGGCTTCGGTGGCGAAGGCGATTGGAAAACCTCTGCGCTCGTCCGCGCCATGAAGGTCATGGCCACCGGTCTTGGCGGTGCGTCGTTCATGGAGGATTACACCTATCACATGGATCCGAGCAACAAGCTCGTGCTCGGTTCACACATGCTCGAAATTTGCCCCAGCATCGCCGACGGCAAGCCATCACTGGAAGTGCATCCACTTGGCATCGGCGGCAAGGCCGACCCGGCGCGCCTCGTCTTCAACACGCCCGCCGGTCCCGGCCTCAACGCCTCGCTCGTGCATCTCGGCAACCGCTTCCGCCTGCTGGTGAACGAAGTTGACTGTGTCGCGGCCGAACACGACATGCCGAAGCTCCCGGTCGCCCGTGCGCTCTGGGTGCCAAAACCGAACTTTGAAGTCGGCTGCGCCGGCTGGATTTACGCCGGCGGTGCCCATCACACCGGCTTCAGCCAGTTCGTCACCACCGAAATGCTCGAAGACTTTGCGGGCATGTCGGGCATCGAACTCGTCGTCATTGATGCCGACACGAAACTGCGCCAGCTCCGTCTGGAACTGGAGTGGAACGAAGTAGCTTACGGTTTGAAGAGCGGATTCGTCTCGTGATTGAAATCTCGTAGCAGCGGACGTGAGTCCGCTCTAAATAGAATTCCCTCCACATGGAGATGACTCACGTCGGCTGTTCCAGTTGTGAAGGAAGGCTCGGCTGGGCCGCGAGTCTTATAGTTGAGTGAACGCGCGGACAAGGCTGTCCGTGCTCCTGATTGGCCCATTGAGTCAGAAGGCGAATTCGAGAAATATCATTTAGCCATGAGCACGCAATACACCATCGGATTGGACTACGGCACGAACTCTGTTCGCGCCCTCATCGTCAACGTCGCCAACGGCGCGGAAGTCGCCGCCGCCGTCTGGATATACAGCCACGGCACGCAGGGCGTGATCTTGTCACGCGACCCGAACCTCGCGCGGCAGCATCCCGCCGATTATCTCACCGGCGCGGAAACCACCATCAAGCAGGCGCTCGCGATGGCAAAGAAAACCGTCAGAGGTTTCAAGGCGGGCCAGGTCATCGGCATCGGCGTGGACACAACCGGGAGCACGCCGCTCCCCGTGGATGAGAACGGCCAGCCGCTCGTGTTCCAGAAGAAGTTCGCGAGCAATCCCGCCGCGATGGCGTGGCTGTGGAAGGATCACACCGGCATTGCCGAGGCTACCGAGATCACCGCGCTGGCAAGACGCATGCGCCCCCAATACCTCGCCAAGTGCGGCGGCACCTACTCAAGCGAATGGTTCTTCAGCAAAATCTTGAAATGTCTCCGCGCCGCGCCGGAAGTGTTCAACGCCGCGCACTCGTGGATTGAACTCTCCGATTTCGTTCCCGCCGCGCTGACGGACATGTTGCATCCCGACAAATTCATCGCCGGCATCTGCGCCGCAGGTCACAAAGCGATGTATAGCGCGACGTGGGGTGGTTATCCGGACAAGGCGTTTCTCTCGAAGCTGAATCCGAAGCTCGGCGCGTTGCGCGACCGTCTGCCCAAGCGTGTGCTCGCCGTGGATTCCGCCGTCGGCACGTTGACCGCCGACTGGGCCAAGCGCACCGGTCTCTCCGCTGGAATTCCCGTGACCGTCGGCGCGTTCGATGCGCACACCGGCGCGATCGGCGCGGGCGTGAAGCCCGGCACGTTGGTTAAGATCATCGGCACGAGCACCTGCGACATCAGCGTGCGCGTGAACACCGCGAAGCTCGCCGACATCCCCGGCGTCTGTGGCATCGTGGACGGCAGCGTGGTTCCCGGTTACTTCGGCATTGAGGCAGGTCAGTCGGCCGTCGGTGACATCTTCAACTGGCTGGTGAATTACATGCAGCCCGGCGGCGCGAAGGCTGGTTCGCATGAAGAACTCACGAAGGGCGCGTTAAAACTTCAGCCCGGCGAAAGCGGCCTGCTCGCGCTCGACTGGAACAACGGCAACCGCACCGTGCTTGTGGACCAGCAGCTCACCGGCTTGCTCCTTGGCCAGACGCTTTACACGACGCCGGCGGAAGTTTACCGCGCGCTCATCGAGGCGACGGCTTATGGCGCGTTGACCATCATCAACCGCTACGAGGAATACGGCGTGAAGATCTTCGAAGTGGTGAACTGCGGCGGCATCGCCGAGAAAAGTCCGCTCGTCATGCAGACCTACGCGGACATCACTGGCCGCCCGATGAAGATCAGCCGCTCGGCGCAAACCTGCGCGCTCGGTTCGGCCATCGCCGCCGCTGTTGTGGCCGGTGCGCACAAGGACTTCGCCACGGCGCAGAAGAAGATGACCGGTCTCAAGCCAACCGTTTACAAGCCGAACCCGAAAGCCCACGCCATTTACAAAAAGCTCTACGCGCTCTACAAACAACTGCACGACGCCTTCGGCACCAAGCAGTGGAACGGCAACCTGCACAACGTGATGAAGGAACTGATTGTCATCCGCGACTGCGTGAGGAGGTGATCTATGCTGCGAAATATGCGAAAGGGCAGTTGTTTCGTGGAGTTGGCTTATCAGGAGTGCTTGCAAATGGGGCTGTGAGATTAGTGCATCCCACCAAATACGAACTGACGATGCCTCAAAACCACATTAATTCACCCGAAAACTCAATGCTTGTAAGACGAATTCGCTTGGCTTTAGGCGACCTCGAACTTGAACGAGGACGTTTGCATATCAGCGTTGCAAGAGAATCAAAGTGGGAAAAAAGTCCATCAGGCAGCAACGTGCTCGTTAGGTGGCTTTGTTGGAGTGTTGAGGATGGTGGTAAAGAGGTGCTCCCGCCCTCCTTCGAGGTTCTCTCTGATACGGTGACTCAGGAGATGTTGGCCTCGGAGTTACCAAAGGTATTTGGTGAAATAGAAGTTGTAGTAGATGACAATATTGAAGTCTAAAAGGGGCAGAATAAACGTGAATTCCCTGGTTTATCAAATCTATGTTCAACGAACTGAAAGCTGAAGTCTGCCGTGTCAACAAGGCGTTGGTTGATTTCGGGCTGGTCATTCTCACGTGGGGCAACGCCAGCGGCGCGGGTTGCAGCCCCCTGTCCCCGGAGGGGACGGAACATGAATAGCCGTGGGTGCCAACCCACGGTCACGGTGACCAAGGAATTCGACCCTGAAGGGGTCGCACGCGGTGCCAGGGTTTCC
>JALOTT010000464.1 GCA_025457745.1 Verrucomicrobiota bacterium | reverse complement strand
CACGTTCGACCCATCGACCGGAAATCACGCCTGGCCATTGTTTATCTGGGACAGATTATACCATTTGCCTCGAATCTGCCCCAATTCCTTAAAACAACCTTAGTCCAACAGGCTGATTTGTGACATAGGACCGGAATTCGGAGTACAATGTGGCGGTATTATGGGTGAAGCAACACAAAGAGAAAGAATAAAAGAGGTATTTCAATGCCATTTACGCCCACCCGCGATCGGGTAAAAGAAGATCAGATCGATACGGCACCAAAGCGGCGCCCAGAGTGGATCAAGGTGCGCGCCCCCTCGGGGGAAACTTACCAGTGGCTGCAAGAGCTGATGCGCAGCAAATCGCTCCACACGGTTTGCGAAGAGGCCATGTGCCCCAATATGGGCGAGTGCTGGGGTGCTGGCACGGCTACCTTCCTGATGATGGGCGATATCTGCACCCGCACATGCGGTTTTTGCGATATCAAGCGCGGCCAGCCCTCACCGTTAGACTGGCTGGAGCCGGAGCGAGTGGCTCAGGCGATCAAGGCGATGAAGCTCAAGCACGCCGTGATCACCAGCGTTAACCGGGATGACCGCAAAGACGGGGGAGCGCCGATCTTCGCCATGGTCATCCGGCGCATCCGCGAGCTGCATCCCGGCTGCTCGATCGAGGTCCTGATCCCGGATTTCAAAGGCAGCCTGGAAGCCCTGCAGATTGTGATGGCGGCTCGCCCGGAGATCCTGAACCACAATGTGGAGACAGTGCCGCGCCTGTTTAAGCGAGTCCAGCCCCAGGATCACTACGAATGGGCTGCCGCCACGCTGAGCAACGCCAAAAAGCTTGACTCGGAGGTGCTGACCAAGTCTGGGATTATGGTTGGGTTGGGTGAGACCCTCGATGAGGTCAAAGCTGTGATGCGCGACCAGCGCGAGTGGGGCGTGGATATCCTCACCCTGGGACAGTATCTCCAACCCAGCAAGAAGCACCTGCCGATCGACCGTTATTACACCCTGGAAGAATTTGCCGAGCTCAAGGAATACGGGCTGTCCATCGGATTCAGGTGGGTGGAGAGCGGGCCGCTGGTGCGCTCGTCCTATCACGCGGCCGAGCAGGTGCGCGCCTTGAGCGTGGTGCATCGCAAACTGTATGGTGAGACCACTGTATGAGAACCGATTTTACAAAATTTGATCTCCTCCATCGATATGTGGCCGCCACCCTGCTCATCCTGCTGGCGCTTCTGCTGACTTCCTGTGAGTTGAGCGCCCCGGGCGAGGCGGAGCCGACCGCACCTGCGCCGGAAGCGCTGTTCACCGCCGCAGCGCAAACGGCGGAAGCCATGCGCCTGGAACGCTTTGGTAAAACGCCCTCGCCGGAAGCGCAAACCTTGATCGAGACCGCCGCCGGGCCCCAGCCGACCGCAACCCTGCCTGCCGCCGCCCAGACCGCACAACCCTCCCCCACGGCTGCCGCCGGCGGCCCCACCGCCGCAGCGCCGGGAGCCGACCGGGCCGAATTTGTTGCGGACGTTAACGTCCCCGATGACACGGTCTTTGCGCCGGGCCAATCGTTCACCAAGACCTGGCGCATCTCCAACACGGGCCAGACCACCTGGACGAGTGGCTATTCGCTGATCTTCATCGACGGCGAATTGATGGGCGCGCAGGCCTCGGTGCCGATCCCGGAAGAAGTGGCTCCCGGCAAGAATGTCGATATCTCGGTTGACATGATCGCTCCCGAACCGTGCGCCACGATCGCCGACCTGGTGCGGGCCATGGAAGCGGTCCAGCAGGTTCAGGTCAGCGAAGTGTTCATCAAGCACTCGGTCGAACTCGTCCGGCGGACGCGGCAATCAAAGCTGCTGGATTTCGGCTGCAGTCCCCGCGCCTGCCTGGCCCTGGCCGCCGCCTCGCGGGCCCGAGCGTTCATCCGCGGCCGCGATTACGTGGTGCCGGAAGACCTGTTCGAGTTGGCCGAGGATGTGATGTTGCACCGCCTCCGCCTGACCTACGAAGCGGCCGCCGAAGGCCACACCGGCCGCGAAATCCTGGAGTCGATCCTGT
This sequence comes from Verrucomicrobiota bacterium, assembly GCA_025457745.1. Classification (GTDB taxonomy): domain Bacteria; phylum Verrucomicrobiota; class Verrucomicrobiia; order Limisphaerales; family JADLHS01; genus JALOTT01. The sequence continues at coordinate 1,173 of JALOTT010000464.1, read as the reverse complement.
CGGATTTGTCGTAACATGCACCGCACCGTCGAACTCCCCCACGATCCGGTCGATCCCCCCCAGTTCGAGCTGGCGGTGAAACAACTGGCCGACAGTCTGGACTTCGGCGCCGACGACTCGATCTATCACGGGTCCGGGTTGGAGTACTCGCAGTCCCGCGTCTATCTGCCGGGCGACAGCGTCAAGCTGATCGACTGGCGGGTCACGGGCCGCACCGGCAAGTACTTCATCAAGGAATACCAGGAGCCGCGTCAGATCCCGCTGTACCTGCTGCTCGACACGTCGGCGTCGATGTGCGTCAGTTCGCTGCGGCTGAGCAAGTACGCGTGGGCGGTGCGGATCGCGGCTGGGGTCGCGTTGGCGGCTCAGTCGCGGCTCACGCCCGTCGGACTGATCGCCTGCGGTGAACGCGAGATGCGGATTTCGCCGACCTTGCGGCGCAACGACGTGATGCAGTGGGCCCACCGACTGCGGCGGCACGGCTACCTGGAAGGCACGCTGCTGGGCCGCCGGGTCCGGGAGTTGATCCCCACGCTGAAACGCCGCAGTGCGCTGCTCGTCTTGAGCGACCTGCACGACCCGGACGCGGTGAGTGCCTTGCGACTGGTGGCGCAGGAGCACGCGTGCATCGTGCTGCACTTCCGCGACCCGGCGGAAACCGGCGTCCGTGGCGCGGGGTTGTTCCGTGGCCGGGAAGCCGAGACGGGCCGGCCGTTTTTCGCAACCGGCCTGCGGCGTTGGCTGCACGGCCGCGACGTCAAGACGCAACTGACACGGCACGGCATCGAGTACCTGTTGCTGGAAACTCACCGGTCCATCCTCGCCCCGCTCCGCGCCTTCCTCAGGGCACGCCGCGGCAAGAGGAGCGGACGTTAGGAGGTTTTAGATTTTGGATCTATGATTACAGATTTGAGATTACAGATTTGAGATTGCGGGATGCGGGTTGAAGCGTCTAAGTTTGCGATTTGAAATCTGAGATTTGAAATTGCCTTGCGGCCACCGCCGCATAGGAACCGTTAGCGTCGAGAAGGTCATGGCCGAAGAACACGCAACCGCCGAACAAGCGAAGAACCGCCGGGTAAGACTCGTGCTGGCCATCGGCGCGTGTCTGTTCTTGTTGGGCGGATCGGCCGCCGTCCTGCTGCTGCGTTGGCGGGCGTCCGAGACGCAACG
>JALOTT010000463.1 GCA_025457745.1 Verrucomicrobiota bacterium | reverse complement strand
TGCCGTGATGCGGGTTATCGCCCTCTTTTCCTGCGTGACGGCATTCTCATCAAAGATGTGCGTGCTCCGCAGTTGCAGGGATGCCGCTCCTTGGTTGAAGTGGAAGATCCTCCGCTAGCCGGGTTGCTAGGTGACGCGGAAGGCGTCAATCACACGCAATGGCAGAAGGACTCGCCCAAGTTTCACAACCACTACTTCTACGGCCCGGACACAATCAAGTTCGTGACGCGGAGCGTTTATGAAATCATGCAGCGTCTCCATGCGGCCGAGACGAAGGGTGACCCGAATTTACTGTTGGACATTTTCTTTTTGCCGACAGACGAGGGACCAACTGAGCCAACGAAGAAGCCCAAAGATAAAGAGCCCGGCACGGTGGTTGAACCAGTTCCGCCACTTCCACCTCCGCCACCAAAACGATTTGAGTTGGAGCAGGTGAAGGGTGGGTTTCTTGTGAAACCCGGCAAAGCCAGCTTTGAGTCCTTCCCTGTGAGGATTCGAATTGAAGCGGGCTACGCTGTTCGTCGCGGCAACGCAATCAAACGTTGGGCTTCAGATGATTTCGTCTTCATTCGCGCGCCGCTTCGACAAGATCAGGCAAATGGAGTCGTTGTTTCGCGTGCGGATGCCAATTTCTTGGAACTGGAAATCAGGAAGCCAGACTTTCAATTCGGAATTTCCGGTTTCGACACCAAGCGCGACCTCGTGGTGCGGGCCGTTGAACTCAAGGGGGAGAATGAAGCGGACGTTTAATTACACTGGTCGCAGGAAGATTGGGCGGAAGGACGTTTCCATTACTCTCCGTCAGGAAAAATCCATTTGGGTTTTCGACGCGGATTTGCGCCTGGCAGACTATAATTTCCCGCGTAACGCCGAAGTCTGGGTCGAAGCGCACCGGCAGAATCTTTGGATGCAATGGTCGTGGGGCACAGTGTCCGCACTGCGCGCGCCCATTGATCGTCGGTTGGCGGAGTTCGATGTTCCTGATGGTTTGCTTTTCCGCGTGCGAGTCGTGCAACCACCGGGACAGGAGCATCACAAGCTGCTTGGCGAAGCTGACGGGATTCCTTTCGTGAAGGCGGGCGAGGCGGATGACCGCCGTCGGCATTTGCTCGTGCCCGTTCCAGATGCTCTTGGTCAGCAGCTTTGGAAACTGGACTTCGAGCACGATCCGCCGCAACTGCTGGTCAACATCGAAGCAAAGCCAAGCTGGAAAGAGATGGCCCGCTCGCCGCATTTCATCGCGCTGGTTTATCCTGAAGTCCTACGTCGGATGCTGTCACGAGTATTAAATGAACATGAGGAAGGCTGGACAGAGGACGACGAGGAAGGCGGATGGCCGGCAGACTGGGTGCGATTCGCGAAGAACCTTGGCGGATTGGGGCCGGTGCCGCCGCTTGAGTTGCGAGCCGACCGTGACAACTGGATTGAGGAGGCGGTGGCGGCGTTTTGCCGCCGAATGGAAATCCGCTCCACTTGGGACCGGACCTGCGACGAGGAGAGCCAGCGATGAAATTACGCCGATTTAATCGTGACGGGATTGCTGCGTTTTCGGACTACCGTGCGCGCTTAACACTCGAACCGACGTTGGAGCCGCCGCTTGAACTTTTGGAAGACCCGGCGCTTACGGAACCGCTCGCCGGAGATGTGGCCGTGCAAGCGCGCAAGTTTGCGAATCGTTTGGAGGCCGGGCGATTCTTCAACGAACTGATGGACGCGGCCAAGGTTCAACTGCCTGAGCGCGACCAAGGGTTGTGGACATGGCTCACGCTTTTCTACTTCGATGAGGTCTGTCCAGCGGATGGAAACGGAAGGCGTACCCCAAAGGACGAGGCGCGGTTGATACCTCTGCTGGATAATCATCAGCGATTTTACCGACATCTTTTGGTCGGCCCATTTCTGATCGTGCGGGCGCACCGCGCCCAACCGGAGCGTGCCATTGCGATGTTGTGCAACCCTCTCTGGGAGCCCGGCGAAATCGCGGAACAGCTCGCCTCACGGAAGGAACTTGTGACGAACCACGCTGTCGCCGATGTGGCGACTCACCTGTATTACGATCCGGCAACCGGTTCGTTTAAGCGAGGTGCCAGTTCCAAGGTGAAAGGAGCAGCGCGAAGACTGGCAACCCTGTTTAATCAACTGGACTTGACCTTTTATCTCTACGGAATGAGCCGCGATGAAATGCTCGCGCTGTTGCCGAAAGAATTTGATCGGTTTCGTGCGAAGGCGGTTTGAATCCGTGTTCATCCGAGTCCATCCGTGGTTAAGAAAAAAAGCTGATGCTTTTCCAAAGCGAAGCGGCGAACTTTCGACATAGTTATTCTCCTGGCAAACCGGGACTCTCGGCGTAGCCTGGACTACATGAAAACGATCAGCCACGTTCCGAACTCTTTGCGAAGTGCTGGCCGCGAGTTGCGGCTTTCGCTTCCGCACCCAATTGAACAAATGCCACGCGAACAATTCGTTCGCGCGTGGTCGGCGGTGGCGTATCTCTTTCCCGGCTTGCATCCCGACGGTTACGAAGATGCCGAGAGCGGCTGGCCGCGCGCGTTGAAACGCGTCGCTGCCGAAGCATGGCGTCGGGCAGACGCGGGCGAACTGGCGGACGAGGAATTGTACCCGAGCGACGCGCAATGGTCGGGGCTTTATGATAGGATGTTTCCGCACAAGACGGGCGAAATGGAACGGCGGTTCGCGCTGGCGGCTGATTACGGGGAGGCAGCGTAGGAAAATGAATTCGACACCTCACCCCGGCCCTACCCATGAACCTCCCTTTGCATTTGGTAGGGACGCGTTCCACCCGCGTCCCAAACTTCCAGCCGGAAAGATGGGGACGCGGTGGAACGCGTCCCTACCACGTTCAGGGGTTCAATGCGCGAATTCTTCGGGGAATTCTCTCCCCGGTCGAGGCAGAGAGGGGGGATCGCGGCGTGGAGGCGTTCGTCCGCCAGTTCGGCTGCGCGGACAGGCAGGAGCGCCCGGACCGGCTGAACTTCGGCGGCAGAATTCAACGCAAAGACGCAAAGGTGCAAAGACGCAAAGTGTAGCGGCGGGAAAAACAAATGATGCGGCCGAGGCTGTCAGTTTTAATCTTCGATTTCCTTGCGTCTTCGCGCCTTTGCAGTGCTGTCTCCCAACTTGCTGCGAAGATTTTCCCGGAGCGCGGACATTCCTGTCCGCAGCAAGGTCTGAAGGCGCCAACGGGCCTGAACATTTCGAGGACTCCCTGCTACCCTGCGGTGCTGCGGACAGGAAGGTCCGCGCTCCGTTTTGGTTGCGGCTTCGCCGCGCTGCGCCTTTGCGTTAGAAAGAGCGAACCGAAATGGCAATAAGCCTATGGTCACAAAGTGCGGCTGGCGCAGCGGACGGATTCGCTGCGGCTGTGGCGGGCGTTGGCGGCGGGCGCGGTGTATTACGATCCGGGCATCAAGCTGGAGAATGCGTCCACGGACAAAGCGAAGTCGAAGAAGCGAAGTCAGTTTCGCGTGGCGTCGAGAAACATCGGCGCGCTTTACGAGACGGTGGAGATGGTGGAGGTGAGAAGAAGCGAAGGGAAACATCGAACATCCAACGTCCAACATCCAACATCGAATGGAGGCGGGCATGGAAGGTAGGGCGCGTCACTCCGTGCGCGCCGTTCGGGTTGGATCGGGTGCGGCGCGCAGAGGACTGGCGCGCCCTACCTTTGCGCTCTGGGTGTTCTTTTGCAGCAAAATGAATTGGTGTCCATTCGTGTTGATTCGTGGTCAAAAACAAATGCCTGACGTTTTCACCAAGGCGAAGCGGTCGGAAGTGATGTCGCGCATCCGCTCGCGCGGCAACCGGGACACGGAACTGGCACTGGCCAAGTTGCTGCGGCGGCACGGCATCACGGGTTGGCGGAGACATGCGTTGCTGCGCGTGACAAGTGACCAGTGGCGAGTGACAAGAAAGAACAGAAGGCGCACCTCACCCCGGCCCTCTCCCCAGCGCGGAGAGGGAGTCGCGCGCGCGGCCGTCTTGTCACCTGTCACCCGTCACTTGTCACTCACCGTGCGTCCTGACTTTGTTTTCCTCAAATCGCGCGCGGTGATCTTCGTGGACGGCTGCTTCTGGCACGGCTGCCCCAGGCACGCGACGAAGCCGAAGAACAATCGCGCGTTCTGGCGGCGCAAGCTCGCGGCGAACCAGGCGCGCGATGCGCTCGTGACGCGCACGTTGCGGCGCACCGGCTGGCGCGTGTTGCGGGTGTGGGAACACGAGCTTGCGAGAAAGAACGAAGCGCGGCTGCGGCGGCGGATTCAGCGTGCGTTGCGGTGAATGTTTCTTCGCCAGAAGATGAGCTTGGCCGCGCCAAAACCCTGCAACCATCACGGTTGGCGTGCTTTTCTGAACAATTTATGTCAGCTTGACGTCCGAGTTATTAGCGCGAAGTTAAAACCAGACACAAACACCGAATTATGAAGCATCAAATCTCTCCAAGACCGCTGCGAGCGATGACCG
>JALOTT010000462.1 GCA_025457745.1 Verrucomicrobiota bacterium | reverse complement strand
AGGATCTTTTCGATGACAAGCTGTCACTCATTCTTACGGTTTCCGACATCTGGAAGACATTGAAAAGGGAAACAAACCTCGACACTCCATGGCTTATCCAGAACACAATCAATAATCGTGATACGCAAATTATCTACTTTGGAATATCATATCATTTCGGCAAACCACCCAAAAAATCGAAGGATGCTTCATTGCGGTATGATGAAGGATGATAAAGGAGTGCTGGAAATCTGAGTTCTCTTAAAGCGTGAGACTATGGCCAATCTCAAGTCTTATTAAATCTGTTCGATGACGTTCAATAATTCTTCCATCACAATAGGTTTGTGCAGAAAGGCTTCAACATTTGCAGCAATAATTTCTTTTGGAGAAAATTGAAAATTCTGATTGAATTGATATGTATCTGCTCGTTTGCCTTGAAAAAGACCACATTCTAAAAGAATTTTTGCGCCATTAACTTCTATCAGGATTTGAGACCCGGTAACAGTTCTTGCTGCGCCTAAAAAATGAATTTCCTGTGTCCGGATAAAGTCCTATTTTCCAAGCCATGCTGATTTGGCAAACAACCCTATGAAAAACAATAACCTGAGATCCTTCACAAAATTTTCCCGCCATCTTCTTTGCCTGTGCGCCGCGTTTGCGCTGGGCGGCGTGTTGAGCGCCGAAGCCGCGCCCAAACGTGTGCTGGTCGTGGGCATAACAGAAGGTTTCCGCCACCCGGCCATCGAACTGGGGTCGTCCGTCATCGCCCAACTGGGCAAGGACTCCGGCTTGTTCGTGGTGGACGTGGTGGACGTCAACCCGAAGTCGCCGGAGTTCGCGGGGCCGGATGGCAAAATAGACAAGGCCAAGTTACATGAGGCCAATGTCAAGGCGCTGACTGACAAAATGAGCCCGCAGGGCTTGAAGCAATACGATGCCGTCATTTTCAACAGCACCACCGGCGACCTTCCCATCCCGGACATGGATGCGTTCCTGGCTTGGATCAAGAGCGGGAAGGGTTTCCTCGGCATCCACGGTGCTACCGACACGTTCCGCGGCCACAAGCCGTTGCACGCTTACACGCAGATGATTGGCGCGGAGTTCAAGACGCATGGAGCACAGGTCGAGGTGGAAGTCATCAACGAGGATGCGAAGCATCCAGCCTGCAAGCATTACCCGCCCACCTTCAAGGTGTTCGATGAGATCTACCAGGTGAGCGCTTTTGAGCGCAGCACCGTCCACGGCCTGCTCACGTTGGACAAGCACCCGAACGACAAGACGCCGGGGGATTATCCGATTGCGTGGTGCAAGAATTACGGCAAGGGCCGAGTTCTTTACACGTCGCTCGGTCATCGTGAGGATATTTGGGACCCAACCTGGAATGGCAAGGGCGGGCGTAAGAACTCCCCCGAGACCGCCAAGGCGTTCCAGCAACATTTGCTGGGAAGCATCAAGTGGGCGCTCGGATTGGAAAAAGGCGACGCGAAACCGCAAACGGCGGCAAAGAAGTGAAGTGCGTAAGTTCGTTGGTTGCGGGTCAATAATAAGCAAGCATCGGCCTAAAAAAATATGGCTGTTGGCAGGAGACGCGGACAAGAATGACGAACATGAACAAACCGGAAGCTGAGACCACGGAATTAAATCGCCGCGATTTTTTGAAGGGCGGTTCCGTCGCCACGCTGATGACCGTGCTGGGGGGCGCTCAGTTGCTCGCGCAGCCGGCAGCGGAGAAACCGGACGAAACCAAACCGGCCGCGCCGAAGGTCAAGGTTGCCGTCATAGGTCTTGGCCCGTGGGGACGCGAAATTCTCGACCAGCTAGGCCGCTTGCCGCAGGCGGAGATCACCGCGATGTGCGACAACTATGCCGCGATGGTGCGGCGCAGTGCCAGCAAAGCGCCCGGTGCGGCGCAGGTTGAAGATTACAAGGCGATCCTCGATAACAAGGACATTCAAGCCGTCATCATTGCCACGCCGACGTACTTGCACAAAGACATCGCCATCGCGGCGCTGCAGGCGGGCAAGCACGTCTATTGCGAAGCGCCGCTGGCTCACACGGTTGAGGACGCGAAAGCCATCGCGCTGGCCGCGAAGAACGCGGTAGGCCAGGTTTTCCAAGCCGGCCTGCAATTCCGCTCCGATGCGCAACGGCTTTTCCTGTTGCCGTTCATCCGCTCGGGTGCGCTCGGCAAATCCGTCATGGCCCGCGCCCAATGGCATAAGAAACAAAGCTGGCGCTCCACGTCGCCCAATCCCGAACGCGAGAAAGCCGTAAACTGGCGGTTGAGCCGGACAACCTCGCCCGGTCTCGTCGGTGAAATCGGCATTCATCCGCTGGATCAAGTCGGGTGGTTCTTTAACACACAGCCGGTGGCCGTCAGCGGCTTCGGTTCGATTCTGCGCAATGACAATGATGGCCGCGACGTGTCCGACACGGTTCAACTGATCCTTGAATACGCCGGTGGGGTTCGGCTCGTTTACGATGCCACGCTGGCGAACTCATTTGATTCAGAATACGAAATTCTCTACGGCATGGACGCGGCGGTGATGCTGCGCGATAACAAGGCGTGGATGTTCAAGGAAGTGGACTCCCCGCTCCTGGGTTGGGAGGTTTACGCGCGCAAAGACGCGTTCTACAAGGAGACCGGCATCGCCCTGGTCGCGGGCGGTTCGAAGCAAACCGCGCTGGAGGACAAGCCGGTGGAGGAGGCCGCTCTGTTTTCGCCGCTCTACTACGCGCTCCAGTCCTTCCTCGGCAATTGTCCGGAAACCACCGCCGCCGTTGAGGATTTTGCCGCCACCTACGATCCGAAAGACAAGGCGGGTTTGGCTCAACATCTCGCCACCATCAAGTTCCGGTCGGCGGCCAGTTACCAGGATGGCTATGCGGCCACCGTGCTCGCCCTCAAAGCCAATGAAGCCATCCTTAAAGGCGCACGGATTGATTTGAAGAAAGAGATGTTTGAACTGGCCTAAACACTATTCGCCTTCGATCCAAGAACAATCCAGTATGAAAACCAACACACTGAAAATCACGTTCCCAATCACAACCCTCGTCAGCATCCTTGCTTTAGGGCTTTTGCCTGCCTGCAAACCCAAGGACCCTTCTGCCGAAAATAAGGCGGAGGAAGTCGCGCCCGCCGCGTCTGCTGCCGCAGTGCCGACTGTGCCTGCGGCTTCTGCTGCGGCACCGACAGCCCCCCCCACCGCCGCCCCGGCGCCGACCACTCCTTTGGACTTGGTC